>SVSU01000019.1 GCA_015064135.1 Oscillospiraceae bacterium | reverse complement strand
ATCATCTCCACGGTTTCCCGATAGGGCTTGCCGAAATATGTGGGATAGACCCCCGTGGAAGCTGTCACGCAGGCGGCGATGGCTCCGCTGTCGGGGATAAAGCCCGTTTCCGTGGGACAGTTGAAGTCGGGGTGGGTACAGAGATATTCCGCGCCGTAACGGATGAAATCGCAGGCGGCGGTGAGCTTTTCATAAGTGAGTGTGGTATCAAAGCTGGTGACGACGATGTCTGCCCCTCTGCCGTCGTGCCGTCCGTCGCGGTCACAGACAAGGTCTACCCCTGCCGAGTGAAACTGATCCCACAATTCGGGAGTGCCGAGGAGGTAGACGGTTTTCCCTGCCCTTTTGCGGGTGAGAAAAGCCGCGGTTACGTTACCCGAGGAAAGAATCTCCGCAGGATCCGGTTCAAAACCCAAGCGAGTCAGTTTATCCATATAGAAATCCGGAGAGTGGGAAGCGTTGTTTGTGAAAAAAAGGACGCGCTTCCCTTCTTTGCGGAGTTTTTTGATGAAATCGATGGCAAAGGGAAAGGGTTTGCCGCCGAGGTATATGGTTCCGTCCATGTCGAAAATGAACAGTTTTTTACTCCTTAGCACCTCTCCCGCTTTTTCGCAGTTTAAAAGCATATTGAATCCTCCGTTTGATAATATTTCTTGACAACATTCGTATTGATATAAGATGTGCGCGCCGCGTTTTTTCCATCGTTACACAACACTTGCATTTTCTCCCTAAATATGATATACTTATTCCATTAAACAGACCCAAGGGGGAAAAGGACAAAAATGAACAAAAATATCGTAATCGGCATCGACGTAGGCGGAAGCACCACAAAAATCGTAGGCTTTGCGTCCCCCGAAAACACTGCCGAAGAACATAAACTGATAGCACCCATTTTCGTAAAAGCAAATGACCCCATCACATCCATTTACGGTGCTTTCGGGAAATTTCTTGACGAGAACAACCTTGAGCTTTCCGACATCAGCAAGGTCATGATAACAGGTGCCGGCTCATCTCATATCACAAAACCCATCTACGGGCTCCCCTGCGAGCTTATTGAAGAGTTTGAGTCCATCGGAAGAGGCGGACTGTATCTCTCGGGGCTTCGCCGTGCCATTGTCACAAGCTGCGGCACAGGCACCGCCCTCTGTTATGCTGAAAAGAAAGGGGCCAACGACTACGACATCCGTTAGCTCGGCGGTACGGGGGTCGGCGGCGGCACTCTGGTGGGTCTTTCAAAGAAGATGCTTGACATGAACAATGTGGAGCACATCTCCGATCTTGCCGAGGAGGGATGCCTCAACCGTGTGGACCTGAAGATCAGCGATCTGACAAAGTCGGACATCGTTCCCGGCTTCTCCGACACCATGACCGCCTCCAACTTCGGAAAAATCAGCGACCTTGCCACAAGGAGCGATATCGCCTGCGGTATCATCAACATGGTGTTTGAGACCATCGGTATGGTTTCCCGATTCGCCGCGCAGAATTTCGGCATCCGCGATATCGTGCTGACGGGCAATCTCTCGGGCGTCAAGCAGGCGGCTCCGTTGTTTGATACGCTGAACCGAATGTTTGACCTTAACTTTATGATCCCTGAAAATTCACGCTTCGGCACGGTTATCGGTGCGGCTCTGGCAGGGTGTGAGAAATAATGCCATTATTTAAAATAATACCATTATTTAAGGGGAGAAACCTGCAGCAATCTCTCCCCTCGATTTGAACTTTATATATACTCAAATGACGGATATATTGCGATTTTTTCCGATATATGCCGTCATTTTTGTTTGCTTTGCAGGTCAGGCGTTCTTCCAGACTCTGATAACGGACTCAACCGCACCGATGTTGTCGCAGATGTGGCGGATCTCGTCAAGATTTGCCTCTCCCACAATGGCTTCAAGAACACCGCTGTCCTCGGAATCGATCACCTGAACCTTACCGCAGGTGCTGTTCAGGAACTCGAGAGCATCGGACTTTGACTCGGGTCTTGTGCGCACATAATACTCAAACTTCAGCTCCGCAAAGGGTACTGCTCCGCGGGAGGTCTTCTCAAACACGGGTGTCGTTTCAGCCGCCGCAGCCCCCGAAAGGATCGCGCACACGTCATCCACAACAGCACCTGCTGTGGGGAATCTGCCTGCTCCTCTGCCGTAGAACATGACATCGCCTGTCACAGGGCTGTTTACCATAACGCCGTTATAAACATCACTGATATGAGCAAGGGGGCAGCTGAAAGGCACAAACTGAGGGCACACATACAGCGCCAGCTTATCGTTTGCATGGTCGATAACAGCGGAAGCAACCAGCTTCACCGCACCGCCCCACTTTTCCGCAGCCTTGTTGTCAGCCGCGCTTACCTTCGTCATGGTTTCCGCATAAGCGCAGTCATTGTCAACCAGCTTTCCCGATGCAAGGGCTGCAAGGATCATGATCTTTCTCTTTGAGTCGATGCCGTCCACGTCGTTCGTGGGGTTTCTCTCCGCATAGCCCAAAGTCTGCGCTTCGGAAAGCGCTTCTTCAAAGGAGCATCCGCTTTCCTTCATTCTTGTGAGGATATAATTGGTGGTACCGTTGAGGATGCCGTCGATCTTTCCGATGCTGTCCCCTGCGAGAGAGGTGGTAAAGGGACGGATAACGGGAATACCGCCGCCCACGCTTGCCTCAAACATATAGGTCACGCCGTTTTCAGCCGCACAGCGAAGGAGTTCGTCACCGAAGGATGCCACAACTTCCTTGTTGGATGTAACAACGCTCTTGCCGCTTCTCATGAGGGCAACGGAATACTCATAAGCGGGATGAGAGCCGCCCATGGTTTCGCAGACCACGGAGATATCGCGGTCATCGATCAGTGTTTCGATATCGTGTACCACACGGTCGCCGTAGGGAGAATCGGGGAATTCGCGCAGGTCAAGGATATACTTGACATTAACGCAGTCTCCCACCATACGCTCGATAAAAGCCTTATTCTCCTCGATAACGGCAGTAATTCCGCCGCCCACAACACCGTAGCCGATAATAGCAATATGTTTCATATATAAACCCTTTCACATTCCGTAGGAGTTTGTTTTTTTATTGATAAATATAATATTACCACATTATTACAAGAAAATCAATATAATTTTCCCGAAAATGCCAAAATTTACGACAAATTGCTCCGTCGCGGTATCATTCCGAAAATGCGGCAACGAACAATTCTCGGATTCTTTCACTTTCGCCCCTCACATAGAGGTAACCAAAAAGTGCCTCAAGTCCCGTCGCCCGTCTGTATTCGGAAACGGAGGAATTTTTCGGCGCGTTGCCGTGGACACAGTTGCGGCCTCTGCGGTATGCGTCCTCCTCACCCTCCGTAAGCAGTGGGAGTATTTTTTCAAGCGCACTGCTCTGTGCCGATGCTGTCACATAAGAAAGAGAGCTGATACTTGGCTTGGAGCATCCCGTTTTTATAAGGTATTCCCTGACAAGCATCTCGTAAACGCAGTCGCCGAGATATGCAAGGTGGGCGGCGGAGGTTTGCTCGGCGGTCTGTGGGAAGTCTTTATTCATAAGTTCTATCTGTTCTGCCATTGAAAATCCTTTTCCCTCGTCGGTTGTCCTTTGATTATCTATTATAATACCATATTACGGCAGAAAATACAATACCGATTTTTTTGCGAATCACATCTCCCCAAAAAAACAATTTTTAAATAAAAAAATATTGTTTTTAAATAAAAAAATATTGTAAAAATATTTCTTGATTGTTTCCTGAAAATGAAGTATAATATAGTTTAGATAATATAACCTTCAAAACAACAGCCGTATTTCGGCTCACCTATACATTGTTCCAACCGGAGGGATATCCATGATTTATGACGTACTGATAATCGGTGCAGGTGTCACGGGAGTCATGACCGCACGCCTGCTTTCCGCAAAAAACTGCACCACTGCCGTCGTAGAGGCGGAATGTGATGTTGCAATGGGAGCAACACGCGCCAACTCCGCCATTGTTCATGCTGGCTACGACTGCAAACCCGGCACCCTGAAAGCGAAGCTCAATGTCCGCGGCAACAGGCTCATGAAAGAGCTCTGCGCTCAGCTCGATGTACCCATCAGATGCTGCGGCTCTCATGTGGTTGCATTCAGCGAGGATGATATGACCACACTCCGCGAGCTTTACGACAAGGGTGCGGCAAACGGTGTGCCTGATATGAGGATCATCTCAAAGGAAGAACTGCTCAAAATGGAGCCCAATGTGTCCGACAAAGCATTCGGCTCCCTCTGGGCTCCCACCGCAGCCATCACCTGTCCCTACGGCATCTGCATTGCGGCGGCGGAAAATGCGGCAACAAACGGCGTTGACTTTTTCTTCAATTTCAGAGTAAACGGCGCATCGTACAACGGCGAAACATGGCAGATCACAAACGGCACAAATACGGTTGAAGCCCGTTATGTCATAAACTGCGCCGGGGTAAACTCCGACAAGACAGCACAGCTCCTCGGCGAGCGCGACTTCCCCATCAGCATAACACCGCGACGGGGCGAATATATCGTCATGGATAAGATCTGCGGAAAAATGGCAAACTCCACCCTGTTCGTATGTCCCTCGGGACGGGGAAAGGGCATTCTCGTCAGCCCCACCGTGGACGGCAACCTTCTCATCGGTCCAAATGCATACCACATTGACGATCCCGACGACAAGAGCACTACCGCAGACGGTCTTGCCGAGATAACCGAAGGGGCAAAACTTCTCATGCCCTCCGTGGACACACGAAACGCCATCACCTCCTTCTCGGGCGTTCGCTCCACACCAAACATTTACGATTATTATATAAAGATCTCCGACGGACTCCCCCATGTCATTCATGCAGTGGGTGTGGAGTCCCCCGGATTCGCTTCATCCCCGGCAACTGCGGAATATCTTGCAGAGCTGCTTGTTGATGCCGGACTCACTCTCACGGACCGTGACGACTATATCCCCACACGGAGAGCCGACGGCAATCACAAGCATTTCAACGACATGACCCCCGAGGAAAAAACCGAAGCCATCCGCAGGAATCCTGCCTACGGAAAAATCGTATGCCGATGCGAAACCGTGACCGAGGGGGATCTCATCGATGCCATCATCTCCCCCATCCCTGCCGTAACGGTTGATATGCTGAAGCGGCGCACAAGAGCAGGCATGGGCCGCTGTCAGGGAGGCTTCTGCTCCCCCCGTGCGGCTGTTCTCATTGCGGAACACACGAATTCAACCCTCGACAAAGTAACAAAATCGGGGGGCGGCTCATGGATTGTCACAAAACGCGATTCGGAATAACTGTGGAAGGAATGGTCATAACAATGCATAAGAAAATCATAATAATCGGCGGCGGCCCCGCAGGTCTTGCTGCCGCTTGTGCCGCAGTGGAAGCAGGGGTTTCAAACGAGGATGTGCTGATACTGGAGCGAGACCGTGAGCCCGGAGGAATCCTGAACCAGTGCATCCACGCAGGCTTCGGTCTCCACCGCTTCGGCGAGGAGCTGACAGGGCCTGAGTATGCGGAAAGATATATCGAAAAAGCGCGCGCATTGAACATCCCCATCGCACTGAACTGCATGGTGCTTTCCCTCTCTTCCGACAGACGAGTAACCTTCGTCTCCCCCGAATACGGCTATACGGAGGCCACGGCAGACGCTGTCATCCTCGCCATGGGCTGCCGCGAAAGAACAAGGGGGGCATTGAACATCCCCGGAAGCCGACCGTCGGGCATTTTCACCGCAGGTACCGCACAAAGATACATCAACATCGAAGGATATATGCCGGGCCGCCGCGTTGTCATCCTCGGCTCGGGCGATATCGGTCTTATCATGGCGCGCCGCATGACACTTGAAGGAGCAAAGGTGCTGAGCGTGTGCGAGATCATGCCCTACTCGGGGGGACTTCAGAGAAATATCGTGCAGTGCCTCGACGATTTCGGAATCCCCCTCCGCCTCAGCTACACCGTAACGGAAATAAGGGGACGTGACCGCGTTGAGGGCGTCACCATTGCCAAGGTGGATGAGGCAAACGGCAGACGGCCCATCCCCGGCACGGAAGAATACATCGAATGCGACACCCTTCTTCTTTCCGTGGGTCTCATTCCCGAAAATGAACTTACAAGAGGTGCAGGTGTGCCCATAGACCGAACCACAAACGGCGCCCGTGTAAACCAATTCCGTGAAACGGGTGCAGAGGGAATTTACGCCTGCGGAAACGTGCTCCATGTTCACGATCTTGTGGACTATGTTTCCGAGGAAGCGGCGATTGCAGGCATTGCAGCTGCAAACAAAGTCCTCGGACGGACAGGCGGCACCTTGAAAAGCATTGAAGTAAAACCCGGTCACGGTGTACGATACACGATCCCTCAGCGGATAGACCTTACTGAAAACGAAGATTCCGTCCGCATTTTCTTCCGCGTCACCGATGTTTTCAAAAAAGTCAGATTTATCATCGCGGACGAGGACGGAAACATTCTCATGAAGAAAGTGAAAAGCGGCGCTGCCCCCGGCGAGATGGAATCCCTTGAACTGAAGGGAGATATAATAAAAGCGCTCGCCCAATCGGAAACCGCCTGCGTAAACGTTTACCTTGAGGAGTAGTTTGTAAATACAGCAAGCATAGGTTTTATGTAATCTTTTCCAAGCAAAGAAAGGAATGACCGTAAGTAATGAAAAAAGAACTTACCTGTGTGGTTTGCCCCGCAGGATGCAGAATGACCGCCGAATTTGACGATACGGGAAAAATAATCTCTGTCACGGGAAACACCTGTCCGCGCGGCAAAACCTACGCCGAAAGTGAACTGACAAATCCCGTCCGTACACTCACTTCAACGGTTGCGGCAAAGTCGAAGGATGGCTGTGTCATGATTCCCGTAAAAACATCAAAGCCCATTCCGAAGGGTGCGATGCTTGAGGCAATGGAGATCATCCGCGGTCTCACCGTAACCGCCCCTGTGAAAGTCGGGGATGTTATCTCGGCTGACTTCATTGAAGAAGGCACAAACCTTATCGCCTGCAAAACCGTTTTATAATTTTTATAATCAAGATACAGTTTGAAAATTGCACAAAGGGGTTCGGGGAAAACGAAAACCTCCCCGACAGAAAGAAATGGAATTCATCGCAAAAATGCACAGCGACTTCCACACCAAATTCGGCATCCCGAGGCAAAGCGGACTTGTGGAGGAGGTGCAGTCCACCATCGTATTTGAGCCTGCTTACCGCAACCCGGATGCCCTTCGCGGAATTGAAGGTTTCAGTCATCTCTGGCTCATCTGGCAGTTTTCCGAAGCCTTGAGGGAGGAGTGGTCCCCAACCGTCCGTCCTCCGAGGCTCGGCGGCAACACAAAAGTTGGGGTTTTCGCCACTCGCTCCCCCTTCCGTCCCAATTCCATGGGACTGAGCTGTGTCCGACTGGTGCGAGTGGAGGAAACGGAGACCCATGGGACAGTCCTTGTGGTTTCGGGAGCTGATCTCATGGACGGAACCCCCATTTTCGACATCAAGCCATACGTTCCCTATGCAGACTGCCATCCCGATGCACGAGGCGGCTACACGGAGGAGGCGGATGATTTTCTCCTCAACGTAGACTTCCCCGAGGAGCTCCTCGCCCTCATCCCCGAGGACAGGAAAGAAGCGGTGCTAAGCCTGCTTTCCCACGATCCGCGCCCGTCCTATCAGCGAGACCCCGAAAGGATCTACGGTCTCCCATTTGCAGGGGTGGATATACAGTTCACCGTGGAGGGAGACAGGCTCACGGTGTGTGATGTGCTGCCGTATGTGGGAGAATGATATGCAATATTGAAAACAGACCTCAGCGACGACGTTCGCCGGGGTCTGTTTTGGGGTTTGTTGGGGGATTTAGGCATTGTTGTTATTATTGTTGGAAGATCCTCCGCCAAAAGATCCTCCGCCAAAAGATCCTCCGCCAAAAGATCCTCCGCCAAAAGATCCTCCGCCATCATAACCCGTGCCGTCTGAATTGTAAGAAGGGCTGATTTGTCTGTTCACCACCTTAAAAACCGATGCACCAAGTACAATTCCTATAAGGTTATTTTCCGGGATTATGTTTTCGACAGGTATTTCTTTCATCGTTTCCCCCGATTGGTCTTTATAGAAAATCATACTTCGTGTAATAGTAATGCTATACTCCGGATGCGTGCAGATATAATTATACATTTCTTCGATCGTTTGATCCGGCAAGCCGGGAAAATATTTATCCACCTCCAGACATCTTGCAAGCCGCACAACCTCGTTATACGTTTTGGGTTTGACATTCACGTTTCTCTTCATGTTATTCCACCATATCTTTCATGTCAATATAATAAAGCTCTATATTTTGGAACGGTAAATTCATGGCGTTTATGTGATAAAATCCGTTGTTCTTCTGCTTTGCATAATGATAGTCTCTCAAGGCTGCGGTGGTGAAAAACAGATTGTTGACATTTGTTTTTGAAAGCCTGTCACCGTACAAAGCAAGAAGCCCACTCAGGTCGGCACATAAAAATCCCGGTTTATCCGAACCCCATGATGCCAGTGTTCCTTTGAATATCTGGTGAGTCATAATATGCTCCTGTTTTTCCCTCTGCTCGTCGCCGTATACCACGGTATCGCCGCTCAGCAGTTGTATAAACAAAGAATTATTGGTAGGATAGTCCGAAAGAGCATCCATGACATCTTCTCTGACATAAATCTTCACAATGCTTTTTTCGCCTATAAAGATAAAATCCCGTGTGCTCTTCAGAAGCTGTGATTCCAGCTTATACTCCTGACCGTCAACCGACAATATAAAGGCATTCGGGTCATAAACAGCCTTCAGTTTTGTGTCCTTCTCAATAAGATCGGGGAGGCTGTTTTCCTCATAATGCTTCTCCGTATATTCCGACGCACGCAGGGGATGATTCTTCATCAGGTAGTAATACGCAAATCCGTCGGGAATGGCATCATAATCTTCGTCGCGGTATATTTCCTTCTGAAGAAGGCAAGTGTAGGATTTACTGCTTCCATATACGTTTTTCACAAAAGGACAGCCGGTTTTGCACAAATGCAGATGCTCGCAGGAGATGCACTCCTCCGTTATTCCCTGACGATTGTGGGCAATGAACACCTTCTCCGCGGCCGTATTCAATATTTCCTCAACTGAATCCTTGTAAATGTTGCCATAGTAAAAATCGGGATTCCCCTGACCTCTTACGCAGGAGTAAATGTCGCCGTTTTTCTCAAGCAAAAAGAATTTCTCGCCGCAGTTATCACAATTGGTACAATATGCAGGAGTAAACTCCGCAAACCAGGCATTTCTCAAGCCGGCCTCCAATGATGTGCCCGAAAACTCCTTGTGCATCCTTCTGTAAAGCTCCACCTGATCCTCTTCGGGAAGGGCATGGAGTTTTACTTCACTTTCCGTCTGCGGCTCAAAGCCTATCATGAAATTAAAATCATTCATATCAAGGCAGGTATTCTCTGCCAGATATTTGATATCTTCCACGAGCTCATCAATTCTTTCAAAGTGTTCCTTGAATATGGTTGACGAAACCTTTTTTTTGTTGGGCAGTGAGGCAAGAAGTGATATGTTCTTCAGGATGGTTTTCAATGTGCCTTCTCCGCCCTTTGTGATTCTGTATTCGTCATGAAGCGAGAAAGGCAGATCAAGGCTTCCGCTTATGCTGACATCAAAATCCCGAATTGTATCAATATGCTTTTCGATATGATACAGATTGGTTTTGATATGCGGCTTGCTTACTTTGAATCCGTTTTCAAAGAGCAGTTGACCATTCTCTTTATAGTAATTGCTTATGTATTCCACAATTTCCCTGAAATTCTCCTGCGAAAGGGTTGTAACCTCGCCTCCGTGAAGAGAAATATTGAAGGGAATAACATCCGCCTCTCTGAACTTTCCCACGGCATACTCAAGTGTCTCCAAATACCCCTTATCGCTCCTCAGCTCGCTTGTATTTTCACCGAGGTAACAATATCTGCATTTCATATTGCAGTTCATTGTGGGAACATACAAAAGATGAATAAACTTACTACTCATCATTTGCCTCCTACAATAATAACCCTTGTCGGACTTTCTTTAAACGCTCTTTCGTTTACCACTGCTCCCTTTGGTACCGTTATTGACATCAGACTCTTGCACAATCTGAATGCGGAGCTGCCTATCTCAGTTACAGTATCGGGAACAGAAACATCGGACAATGATGAGCATCCGTAAAAGGCGTGAGCTGCAATTCTTGTCACACCGTCAGGAATCACGATTCTCTCCAAAGCAGTGCAGTTCTCAAAGGTATTCCCCTTGATTTCGGTAATATAATTCGGCAATCTAACACTTTTCAATGATGAACAGCCCATAAATGTTTCGCCTCTGAGCTCCTTCAGGGTATCGGGAAGCACAATGGAGGTAAGAGATACGCAGTTTTCAAAGCATTCTCCACCCATAACGGAAACGTTTTCGCTCATTCTTACATCTTTTAATTTCGAGCAATCTTTAAATACGGCTGAACCTATCTCCGTTACGGTATCGGGAATGAAAACCCCTGTCAAGGATGAACATCCGCGAAAAGCATTGGTATGAATCTGTGCAACACCATTCGGAATCACAATTTCTTTCAACGCCGTGCAATTCTCAAAAGCGGCTGAGCCTATCTCCGTTACGGTATCGGGAATGAAAACACCTTTCAAGGATGAACATCCGCGAAAAGCATTGGTATGAATCTGTGCAACACCATTCGGAATCACAATTTCTTTCAACGCCGTGCAATTCTCAAAAGCGGCTGAACCTATCTCCGTTACGGTATCGGGAATGAAAACCCCTGTCAAGGATGAACATCCGTGAAAAGCATTGGTTTGAATCTGTGCAACACCATTCGGAATCACAATTTCTTTCAACGCCGTGCAGTTTTCAAAAGCGGCTGAGCCTATCTCCGTTACTGTATCGGGAATGACAATCTTTTCGATTTTTTTATTATCGGCAAAGGCCCGACCGCCGACAGCTATAACATCTTTCCCTTCATATTGCTCCGGAATTGATATCTCGGTGGTTTGATCATCGAATGCCTGAGCATAGGAAGCCACTATATATCCATCCCCATACTTAGCAAATTCAAATCCCGTTTCAAACACAACATTTTGAACAACGGCATATCCCGTACATCCCACAACCACCGCCAGCGCTGCAAGACCGGTGGCAATGGTGTATGTTTTGTTCGAGTCCGCATCTATCATTTCTTTCCTGATGATGTCGGACAAATGGGTATCCGGCGATTTCTCTGCCAAGCTCAGGATAACATTACAATTACCTGTCATCAGCAGATTAACAATGTAAACAACGAGAGCAATCCCCCCTAAAACAAGAAGATTTTTTACTACCAAAAGTATGATAATTACCGAAAAAACCACTGTAAGTATTACTCTACGTTTAAGACTTGCCTTTAATCTCACCTTCTCGCCGCCCTGTTCAATTTCGGCAATTTCTTCTTTGATATATTTGCGCATTAGTCTTTTCAATTCGTTTTGTTTAATTGCTTTGTCTATTTTGTATATGGAAATAAAAAAACAAACGGATATTGCAATGCTTATCATTAATTCTTCCATCATGTGCCTCCTTATATCATTCTTCCTCGGCTCAAATAAAAATCCCTATGGCAGAATAATTGTCCATCGAATGCCCCCTGCCGTTCTTCAAAACGATTTTCTCCATCTCCTCCACCCATTGGTCGGGATCGTCCGCTTTCCCGAGGCAGTGAAGCATCTTTCGCTCGGTAATATACTCCCAGAATCCGTCTGAGCAGATCAGGATCGCCTTCATGTGCTCGTTTTTCTTCATAGAACAGATCTCATAATCCAGAATCTCGGAATCCTCCCCCAAGGCCCTCAGCAAGCGGTTTCGATCGGGGTGGAAACGGATGTGCTTTTCCTTGATCTCCCCTGCATTCACCAGCATCTGCGGAACGCTGTGGTCCAGTGTTCGATGCAAAACCTTGCGTTTGCCGAAAATGTATATTCTTGTATCCCCTATATGACAAAGTGAAAGAGTGTCGCCGTCCGCAATAACTGCCGCCGCTGTACTCTTCATATCCTTGTTCATTTTCCTCTGCATATCGAGAAGTCCCGACTGAATTGAGTTGAAAACCCCGGAAAAATATCGCTCATTATTGATGCCCGTTTCTTTCGTATACTGCATCAGAAACTGCTCAACAACATATTGAGATGCCACTTCCCCACAGCCGTGTCCGCCAAGACCGTCAGCCACAATAAATCTTCCGCCGTTCTCATCCACATACTGTCCGACGGAATCTTCATTGACCCTTCGGCTGCCTTTATTTGTTATCGATTTATAGCGCATCATATTTACCCCTTTAACAACAGCACAAGCAGAATCACAACCAATAACACAAAAATAACTCCTGCTCCCATAAGCAATGCTATCTGAGGATCCGGAACCGGGGAGATTTTTCTTGCGCGCTCCGCCCCATGACCCTTTTCGATTCTCTCTTTGACCGTTTCAATCTCAGGAGGAGCCTCTCCCATTACCGCGGCATCAATGGCATTGCTCAATTCTTCCATATCGGAATACCGATCCACCTCATTTACAGCCATTCCCTTCATGATGATCTTCTCTATATTCTCGGGAATGTCCACTCCCATGGAACGAATCGGCTGAAGCGTATCAAAAACTCTTCTGTCGGGAGCCGCAGGAGGCACCTTACCCGTCAAAGTATAATACATGGATGCGCACAGAGAATACACATCCTCTGCCGGGCCATGCTTTCCCCGACGTGTGTATTGCTCGGCAGCCGCAAAGCCTTTTTTCAGAATCACCGTCAGATCCGTTGACATCTCATGGGAATACGCTCTGGAGGAACCAAAATCTATGAGACGAGCGCGGAATTTATCATCAAGCATGATATTGCTGGGAGATATGTCGCGGTGGAGGATCCCGGCACTGTGAACACGCTTTAGCGCCTGAATAATGGGATAGTATATGGTCAGGGTCATATCAATATCGAGCCCACCTTGATTCATAACGATCTTATCTACGGCAGTTCCGTCAATATATTCCATCACGATATATGCTGTGTTGTTCTCATAAAAAAAGTCAAAAATCCCCACAATAGACGGAATGTTTCTGAGCTTCGACATGGTGACGGCTTCATCATAGAACTTTCTCACACCGTTTGAGTAAACCTGCGCCATATCTGATGACTGTAATGATATCTCTTTTGTTCTGTTACTGTCCCGATAGGCAACGGAGGAAGGGAAAAACTCTTTTACCGCAACCTTTTGGCGAAGCATATTGTCATATCCGATGTATGTAATTCCAAAGCCTCCCTTTCCGAGAACAGCCCCCAAAAGATAACGTTCATTTAAAACCGTCCCCGGATGAAGTGCAGTGGGAACGGGCTCATATGATTCAGAATCAAATCCGCATTTCGGACAGCGATAACCTGTGTATTCATTCATGCATTTCCAGCATAACATAGCATTTATTTTCCCTTTCCGCTGTATTTGTAAAGTATCAGAGTTGCATTGTCCTGTTTCGGCAGATTTTTTTCTTTAACACTGCAGATCAGCCCATCGGCAGCAGCATCTGATTTTGAGTTTTCCGTTACCCTCGCGCAGATCTCCTCATCACTCAGAGCGCGATACACGCCGTCGGAGCACATCAGGACAGCGTCCCCGTCTTTCAGTTGAAGGAAGGTGTCCGAAATGTGAATAAGGGATATATTTCCGATGCCCACATAGCTTGTTAATGCCTCTCTTTTCGGATGGGAAACCGCATCTTCATAATCCATTTCCCCCTTCTCCACCTGCTCCATCAGATCGGCAAGATAATTGTGCTCCTCTGTGAGCAGGGTGATCCTGCGGTCACGGATAAGATAGATATGGCTGTCTCCCACAGATGTGAAAAACATATGATCCCCTTTTACCGAAACACACAGCAGGGTGGTGCCGCAATGCAGACGTTGTCTGTCCATGTCCTGCAGGGATGACACATATGCATCAACCCCGACCACCGTTCGTCTCATGAAATCGGGAAGTATTTCCTCCTCCGAATAATACGCCGTTTCCGCTGACCCCAGCATTTTCCTCACACATTCCGTGCTTGCCACCTCACCTGCACTGATTCCGCCCATACCGTCACAAACCACGGCAAAAAGTCCATCCTCAAACAGACGAAATGCCGCACTATCCTGCTGATTGGCTCGGGTACCGATGATGCTGCGCAGTGCGATATCCTGGGTCAGTTCCTTTTTTCTTTTTCTTTCCCTGAGGTCTTTCTTTTTCAGAGAACGGCAAAGATATACCGTTCCGTTTTCATTTACCTCCCGTCCTTTTGTCTGACAGAACTCCTTTTTCTTCTGTTCAATTACGGGAATATCACGCTCCGCCGCCGCTTTCAAGTTCCCCTCAGGCAAACGGGTCATGCGGCCGGGGACAAAAAACTCCCTCACATGGACTCTTTTGTTCTTTTCCGTGTCAAGTCCCACATAAGAAATGCCCGTATCATCCATGGAAATGGCCTTCCCGATACGAAGATTGCCAACGATGGTACACAGCGGAAGAGCATCGGGGATACTTTGTGTATAGTTGGTATCATCTCCGCAGCCGCACCGGGGACATTCTGCTGCTTCAGATGAGTATACAGACATACACCCGAGGCATCTTTTTTTCTTTTTCCTCATCAACATCATTCGTTTACTCCACATTTTGCTTAATCACAGTCAGAAAAACGATCTCATCTCCGCACAAACCGAATTGCTGTCCGGGGCCGAGCACCAGCTTATCTCCCATTGGAATCCTCTGTCCGTTTTCCGTGTACACTCCGTTTGTGGAATTCAGATCTGTGACTACAAAATACCCTGTTTTGCTGCTGTAAGTAACACGGCAGTGATATCGGCTGACATCGGAATTATCCGAAAAAATCAAATGACACGCAGTCGCATCCCGACCGATCAGCAGCCCTGTTGAAAGTATGGGAACATCGTATCCCTCAAATTCCCCCTTCAGACAGCGGATAAAAGGTGTTACGCCGTATGCGGCAGTGGTATTCATGACCTCGTCCGATGTATATTTGTCTTTTCCGTATTTCATCGCATTACCCCTGCTCCTTCACATACTTTATGTATTTTCGTTTCGATTCCCAATACTTCTTCCGACTGATCGGAACAAAAATGTCGTCTATCATGATAAAACCATCCACGTCAATGCCCCGTATATACTCCACATTGATCAGATAACTCTGATGACAGCGTATAAAGCGATCATCCAACTGCCCTTCAAATTCATCAAGCCTGCAGTAAATGGAATCCGTTTTTCCGTTTGGCTGATAGATAACGATTTTTCTCTTATCACTCATCACATACAGAATATCAGAATACGCAATCTTGATGGTTTGCTGTCTGTTTTCAAGAATAAAATATTTTTCCGCATCCGAAAACCGATGCTTCTGCAACTTCTTTTCAAAAAAGGCAAAACTGTCCCTTGATACCCGTGGGTAAAAGAAATAAAATACCCCCATGGCATACAGCCGTTCCACATCGGAAGGATTATCACCGATCAAAACAATATCGGTACCGGGAAGAGTGTCCGAAAGCTCCTGCACCGTATCCAGCTTTTCCATATTCAAAACAGGGAATGTCAGAATAAGCACATCGGGCGAATCTGGACAGACGGAAAGATACTCGCTCATATCCGCAATATCCCTGAAGCACAGAATAATGGGCTCAATACCGCGGCTTCCGAAGAAAAACTGAAGTCTGTCGCTGAAAAAGGAAGCCTCCTCCTGCTCGGGGGAACAAATCAAAACATTCATATCAGTTTACCAAAACGCAAATCAGCAAGAGGGAATGCCGCCATGCCCCCTTGCTGTTTTGTTATCCTGTTTAAATTATTTATTCCAAGTATGGAGGGCTCCGCAGAAGGGTACGAACATCAACTTCGTGTCGCCGATGGTAATAATATCTCCCGCAGAAAGGAAAGCAGATCCCGTTACAACCTCGCCGTTGAGGTAGAAGAGTTCTCTGGACTCGCCCTCCTGGCACAATGCCTTTTCGGACACGGGGTCGAAGAGAACAACCGCGTGCTTGTTTCTTGAAACTCTCTTGTCGTCCTTGAGAACGATATCCATGTCGGGGGCACGTCCGATGTAGTTTCTGCCGCTGATAAGGCGGAAATCCTGACCTGCCGTGGTTCCTTCGATGGAAACGAGCCAGCCAACAACGGGCTTCACTTTCATATCAGTGTCTCCATAAAATGCCATGGTCTCGCCTGTATCCTCTCCTGCCTGAGGCTTTGGAGCCTGAGGTGGGGTGGGAATATTCTGAATCGGTGTTGTGGGGCCGCCTGCGGTAGCATTTTCGCAATAGGGGCAGGTGCGGTTTTTATCTGCATCGTAAAAATGTCCGTTTGCACATCTTGTAAGGTTAGCCATATTATAATTCCTCCTGAAATTGGTTGGTTTTTTATGTTTTTTATCGTTAGGAAAGTCTGATAATCATTGCGCCGTCAGCCAGTCTGACAGATGCGCCCACGGGAGCGTATGTACCTCTTTCGCTCTGAAGTTTTTCATTGTTCAGGTATGTGCCGTTTGTGGAATGGTCGAAAATAATGTATTTTCCTGTTTCTCCGTCGTAGCGGATTCTGCAGTGCAGACCGGAGATGGCTGTCACAGCCTTGGAGGTTACCAGATTTGCACGCTGTGGGTCTCTGCCGATTGCGATCTCCTCGCCTGCCTTGATGGAGAAAGCGGAGCCTGCGTAATCGCCTGCAAGAATCTCTATCTGACGCTCACCGGCGGGAGCACCGTGCTCGGGATGTGCGCCGCGCTGACCGCTCTGGGCAGGACCGTTATGATGCCACAGCATCTGAGCTTCTCCGACAGGTCTGAAGGTGCCTGTAAGCTGTTCGTAGATGGATGTATAGGTCAGATACTTGTAGGGAGAAACGAACACATTGCCGATTACGGTGGATGCTGCCATATCCCATCCGAGGAAGGAGAGGTGGGTAACGAACAGCTCCCACTTGTGATCCACCATGAGACTGCTGCTTTCCGCGATGCATTCGTGTGCTGTCAGGGCGCGGTTGTCCTCAGCAACACAGTATGCAAAGTAATACTGGCAGCTCTTGTTGATCATGATGTAAATTCCCCATGCAACGGCAGCGATATACAGTATAGCAAAGATTGCCACTGTTGCCTGAGAAGGAGCACTTCCCAGAATAAGCAAACCGATCAACACCGCTGCAGCAGAGGGAAGGGTCCACAGGAAGAGATACAGCGCCTGCCAGAGGGAGATGCAGATATACTTGCCCAGCATATCGCCGGCGAGGATAATGTCAACAACACGAACATTCTGGTCTCCTCTGTTCATGCGGAGAGCTGCTCTGTTCATACCTGCATTAAACAGGAGATTGAAGAATACTGTAACGCTTCCGATACCAATCATTGCAAGCATGAGACCGCTTGAAAGACCTGCTATCGTTGCGCCCATACCTCCCATACCGCTTGCCGCTATCGCTGTTATAGGGATTATGGTAAAGTATGCTGCGATAAAAATGCCAATGCCGAAGCTGCTTAATGCTGTCAATATCGCGGCGAATCCTACTCCATCCGCGAGGCTGCGGGTTCTTACTAAGGTTTTTGCTTTTTGTTTTGCTTTTACTCTGTCAAACATTTTTTCAAGGTCCTTTCTTTGTTGGTGTTTTGTTTTCTACGCTTACATTATACCGCACATCGGGGACAAAAGATAGAGTCAAAAATTACATTTTAGGGGTCGATTGTTACAGTTTGGGAGAATCATTTAGTCCAATCAACTACTAAATCTGATAATACAGGATCAACGTATATCCAGTTCCCGGAATCCGCCTCTGTTTCCACATAGTCTTCATAGGTTACAGTATAGGTGAAGGAAGATGTAACTGTCTCTCCGTTGTGAGTGTAGGATGCGTATACGGTAAATGGTCTGGGTTTACCATACTCCAAATAGTGCACAAAACAGTCATTTTCATACATTTCCCACGGAACGTCTCCTACAACGCTCCACTTAACCTTTGATGCGTCAAACCCCGGGTACTCACACTCAACCCAAAATGCAGCACCTGCTCCGATGTCACTCCTGATCGTCAACTCATATTCCTTTATGCTGATCTTCGGCGGATCCGTCTCCGGCGCTTCCGTTTCCATCTCAGCCGCTGTCACCGGAATGCTGTCGGAATACTCTATCCCGTTGTATACCATGGTACCCGTGATATACGCCGTACCGGGAGAGACGGGATAAAGGGCAGCAGGGCTGTCATTTTCAACACGGACAATACGGGGATTGGAGGAAGTCCATGTAACCGTAACATCGGCAGGCTCCGTATCGGCAGTAGCAAAAAATCCGAACAGGCTTTCAAATGTGCCCACCTTAATGGAGGGAGTCTTTACCGTAACGGGAAGGGTCACGCTGAGCCCCTTGTAGGATATCACAAGATTATGGGAGCCTTCCTTTTTCATGGGAACGCCAGACACCTCATATCCCGATGTAACATTCGTTGTCTTGCCGTTTTCATCGGTATATTCCAGCACCATGCCTGTTCCGGTGAAGTTGTCGCCTATGTAATAGATCATCTTATCGGGACGGGTCTTCATGTTGAGCTTTGTTTCGCCCTGAACGGTGACGGCACAGGCGGCAGTCTTTCCGTTTGCCGTCTTTACCGTAATCGTCGCCGTACCCGACTTGACAGCCGTAACATTACCCGATTTATCCACCGTCGCAACATTTGTGTCGGAGGACGTCCAGGTAACGCTCTTGTCCGCCGCATTTGAGGGAGATACCGTCGCCGTCAGCTTCTTTGTTTCGCCCGGCTTCAGGCTGATTTCGGAATCCACCTTAACGCCGCTTACGGCAACCGAAACGCGAACCGTACAGGATGCGCTGTAACCGTTTGAGGTTTTTGCCGTAACCGTTGCCGTACCGTTCGATACCGCCGTAACATTACCCGATTTATCCACCGTCGCAACATTTGTGTCGGAGGACGTCCAGGTAACGCTCTTGTCCGCCGCATTGGAGGGAGATACCGTTGCCGTCAGCTTCTTTGTTTCGCCGCCGCCCAGATTAAGCTCCTTTGCACTGAGAGTGACGGATGTGGCGTTGGGGAGTGCAACGGTAACTGTACAGGTGGCAGTCTTTCCGTTTGCCGTCTTTACCGTAATCGTCGCCGTACCGCTTCCAACCGCCATCAGAGTCAAGCCGTCCGCACGAACCACAGAGGTGTTGCTGCTCGTCACGGTCACATTTTTATTCGTAGTATTGGAAGGTGTAACTGTTACGCTCAGTGTCGCTGCGTTCCCTGGCATCAGGCTGATTGATGTGGGAGAAACGCTGACGGATGCGGCTTCCACTGCCTTTACCGTAATGTCGTAGGAGATGCTCTTTCCGCCGTAGGACACGGTGAGCTTCCGGGAACCTATATCCCAAAGGGCGTCCTTGGTTCCCGTATAACCGCTTGAGACTGCCTTTGTTGTTCCGTCCTTGTATGTGGCGGTGAGAACAAGGCCCGTATAGTCGGGGGTCTCACCCACATAGTAGGTCGTCTTTTTCGGCGAGGTCTGTATATAGAGGGAAGCCACGGTATTCTTTCCCAAACTGCGCTTCAGAGTAACTGTGGATTCCTTATCAATATAGTAGTAATTATCATCACTGTACCCTACATAGTTCAGCCGTGAAACATTGCCCTCGGAGATGGTATCGCTGTATTCGTCCTCCACGGTATACTTGATTCCGTTGGACTTGAGTGCCTGAACAGCGGTTTCGTATTTGCTGCCGAGCAAAGTATTTCTTGCAATCTTTGCATACTCGATCTTTTTGGAAACCGTAATACCCACGGAGGATGTTGTATTGCCGTAGGTTCCCGAAATGGTAGCATAACCTTCCTTCACAGCCGTAACAATACCGTTTTCGTCAACCGCTGCGGCGGCAGGATTGGTGGAGCGCCATACCACATCCTTCAGAACAGACTTGGGAATTGATGTGGCAAAGGAAACCGTATCCCCCACAACCAGGCTGTAATCCGTCAGTTCCGAGAATATATCCTCCGATGAAACCGTAATTTCCGCGGTGGCTATATTGCCGTCCACGGCAGCAGTCACTGTTACAGTACCGAAATTCCTGCCTGTCACAACGCCGTTTGCATCCACCTCGGCAATATAGGGATTGGAGGATGCCCAGATAACCTTGCCGTCACCGCTGCCCTTGCAGGAGAGTGCTGTTGTTTTTCCTGCGGCAATCTCCGCCCTCTCGGGTTCGATGGAAATATCAAGAATTGTTCGACTTTCACTTCCTGCTGTTTCAGCGCTTACAAGAAGCTCGATCTCCATGCCGAAGGGTGTCTTTTTATAGGGCTTGATTCCCTGCCCAACAACCAGACCCTGTGCCACGGTAGGATCGACAACATAGGATATCTTCCAGCTCAATCCTGCCTTCATCAGCGCATCCTTTGCCTCGTCAAGGGCAAGATAGCGCACATCGGGCACGCGGGCTTTCTCGATACCGAGGCTGGTCACAACATAAACAGCACCGCCGCTTTTTATCTCGCTTCCGGGCGAAGGAGACTGGGAAATGACCGCACCGTAGGGAACCTCCGCCGAGTAAACGGTTGCCGCCTTCACGAGGTAAATATCATTTCCGAGGAGCTCTTTCTTCAATTCATTGAAGTCTCTGCCCGTATAATCGCCGACCGTTACCGACTTTTCCTCTGTAATCGGAGTTTTTCTGCCGAGGGAGACAGTCAGCTTGATCTTACCGTCGAAGTCGATCATTCCGTCCTCGGGAACATCGGAAGAAATAACGGTTCCGGGAGCGTATTCGTCGCTTGTTACCCCTTCTGTCTCAAACTCGATTCCGTCATTTTCCGCAATAACGGCATCCACGGGTCTGTCCTCGGGGGGAAGGACTTCAAATTTCTCTTTACCTATGCTGAGTTTAACACCCACATCGGTTTTCTTTTCGACTTCCTCACCACTCGCAGGCGCTTGAGATACAACGAGACCTTCTTCTATGTAACCCTGCTTGATTTTATTTTCGTCATACTTTTCCTGACCAACAATTTGCAGTACAAGATCTTTATCAACCAAAATTTCTCTTGCCACGGGCTCCGTTTTCTTTATTACATCGGGAACCGTCACCGTTCCTTTAATATTCGGCCAGATCAGCGCTGCGCCGATAACGGTACAGCCGACTATTGCCGCAAGCCCTGCCGCCAGACCTACAATGAGTCCTTTTTTTGATTTTTTCTTTGCGCCTATCAAGCCGCCGGGCTTCTGACCTGTAAGAATGGCGAGGAATTCGTCAATATCCTGCGGTCTGTCCTCTGGACGGATATTCAGTGCCGCAAGAATGGCGTTTTCCGTGTTCGCAGACACCGAAACACCGCACTGGGAGGGCTTCTTCAGCGTATCGCTTGACATTCTCTCCAGTGACTCATCGGGGGTGATCCCCGTCAGTGCCTTGTACATAGTGGCGCCCACGGCATAGATATCGGTATAAGGACCCTGTTTTCCGTGAGACTGGTACTGCTCGATGGGAGTAAAGCCCTGTTTTACAATAACGGAAAGACTCTGTGATTCCTCCATAACCGAATACCGCGCTGCACCGAAGTCAAGCAGCTTCACGCTGCCGTCGGGCTGACACATAATATTATCGGGAGAGATATCTCTGTGGGTATAGCCTGCATTATGGACAAATTTCAGGGAGAGGAGCATGGGAATGATAAAATTGAGAAGCTGATCCTCGGGAACGGGGCCGAAGCGCTCAACACTCTGCTTCAGCGTAACGCCCTCCACATACTCCATCACCATGTAGGCAGTTCCGTTTGCCTCGAAGATATCGTAAACGGAAACGATACCTTCCTCGCCCGTAAACCGCATCAAAAGTCCGGCTTCTTCCACAAATCTGTCTTTGCCGTGGTTGAATATCTGCTGTTTTTCACCGCTGAATGCGGAAATCGCCGTCTGCCCGGGAACTCTTGTGGAAAGGCTGCTGGGGAAATACTCCTTTATCGCCACTTTCCGCTTCAGATAGTCATCCCATCCCACATAGGTAACGCCGAAGCCGCCGGCACCGATAACAGTACCTATGGTATACTTGTTTCCGAGAACCGTTCCCGGAGTCAGATACTGCTTGTTCTCAGGCTCGGTGCTGTTGTCCCAGCCGCAATGGGGACACACACCCGTACCATGGAACTCCTCCATACATTTAAAGCATCTCATTTCACAAATTCCTTTCACTTAATGAACAAAAGCTCGCTGTATATCTCAAAAAAGTGCTCGTATTGCTCGGACTCGCCGGGGATAAGACCTTCGTGATTAACGAATAGTATTTCCTGTCCCCGTGGACTTGTGAGGTATTCAAAGAGCTTCACTGCCGCTGTTTTCTCGTCTCCCGAAAGCCCCTCGGCAACAGCCAGCGCAACGGGCACCTTTTCGGCTCTGCTTTCCATTACCCGATACATTCCCACAAGGTCGCGCTGTACCCGTCTGTACAAAGAAACACTTCCGCAAAGTGCAAATTTTTCATCACTTCCCGAAACAAAGGCATCATAGCTGTCGGCATAATACTCGGGCAGGATATCCTTCGCCGAATCAATGCCGCTTATGTCGATTCCTTTCTCGAATGCTTTATTCAAATTCAAATAGATCAATTCCGCATCATACGCTGCCACTGCAAGATATTCTTCATCTGCATCAGGGGCAGAGCTTGCGTTATAGACAAACACATCGGCATCACCGTACGGATCAGCGAAAACAATCTCCACCTTTGAATACTTTTCGCAAAAATCCTCGACCGCCGCTTGCAAGCCCTCCTTGGCAGTCAGCCCGTGAAGGGACACATTCAGAACACATTCGGGATTGTTCTTATCCATAATCACAAAACTGATGGCAAGAAACAATGCGGCACACAATGCCACAAGAACATAAGAGGCTGTGGTTATAAGCGTTCTCTTTTTCCGCAGCTCATTTGGAGTCGGAAGAATGGTCTCACGCTTCAGCACGTCGGCAACCTTATACGCTTTGTCAAGCCGAAGAGAATGGTCATATGCGAGACATCGCATAATCAGTGCATCTATGTAGCCGGGAATATTTTCGTTCAGTTTTGACGGAGGCGTGCATTCCGTTTCTCGTCCTATTCGATCGGGAGC
>SVSU01000018.1 GCA_015064135.1 Oscillospiraceae bacterium | reverse complement strand
AAAATCGCTTGTAAAAATTTCGACCGTAGAAACGGCGAAACCCCCGATAAAATCGGGGGTTTCTTGGGCAATATCTTTTTCATTGCCCTTTGATGGCGGAGAAGGAGAGATTTGAACTCTCGCGCCGGTTATCCCGACCTACACCCTTAGCAGGGGCGCCTCTTCGGCCTCTTGAGTACTTCTCCGTACTCTATCAAACGACTTTCATCGTGCAACACAGCCTTGTCATCATGTTGCCTGTATATTATATACCAATTCCCACCGTTTGTCAAGGGTTTTTCGGAATTTTTTGTGAATCCGGCAAAAAAACGCTGTTTTCCGAAAGTTTGCGTACTGCGGTTATGAAACCTTGCACATGGGGGCCGTTTTGCGGACGGAGCAGGAGGGAAGAGCGCGAAAAAACAGAGCCATCCCCCATGAGGGACAGCTCTGCGAGATTATTCAGCCTGTTTTTGTTTGCCGCAGGGCTCAGCCGACGTAGTCCAGGTTTGAGATTGCGTAGCAGAATTCAGCAAGTGCATATCTTGTCAGCTTTGCGTTTGTCTTATATGCTTTTTCGGTGACGAGATTCAGTGCAATGCAGGTTTCCTTTGCTGTGTTGGTGCTCTTGTCGCCGATGATGGCAATGTTGTTCTTATCTTCCAGAACCTCAAGGTACTTGGCAATCAGCTCGCACATACCCTCAGTGGTCAGAATCTCGGTAAGGTCCGCATCCTTGTCAATGATGCCGTTGTCGGTCATCCACTTGATGCGCTCGTTCTTTGTGCTAAGGGCATTCTTTGTGTCTGCCATTTCAGCAAGAACATCCGCTGCGGTCTTCAGAGACACGAGCTTTTCTCCCTTAAAGAGATCGGTGTGAATATGTGTATAGAATCCTGACATAAGGCCGGCCTCGGTTACATATTCAACAGCAGCCTTGTGAGCATCGGCAACATCTGTATAGGGGATATCCCATACGAATTCAACGGAGATGGCAACATCACCGCGGAGGTGTTCCAGATAGTAGGATGTCTTTGCTCCCACACTCTTGCCGTTTACCTTTACATCCTTGACCTCATAGTTTTCGGCAGGGATGAAGGAATAGGAAAGTTTGTCTGTGTAAACCGCGTGTGTTGATGTGTTTGCCGCTTTTGTTCCGTTCTTGTACAGAACTACGGTTCCGTTTCCTTCGGATTCAGCTGTTACAGAGTATTTGATGTTTACTTTTATTTTTGAGAAAACGATCTTAACGTAATAGCCGCGAGTCGCATCCAGATCAAAACGATAGCAGTTTCCGCCATAGGAAACACCGTTGATTACAACATTGGTGAGTTCAAAGCCATCGTTGGGAGTGATGGAAAGGGTCTTCTTTAAGCCTTCCGTTGTTCTGTATGCTGGGGAGAGGTGGTATGTACCGCCGGAAGTCTGGGTAACAGATACATTGTTGAGGTATTCTACGCCTGTTGAGGGCTTTGAAGGCTTGCGTGAGCAGGTCTTGCAGTCAGCGGAGCAGGTCAGTGTTTTGCCGCAGGTTTTGCAGACGTCACCGCATTCGCCGCTTCCCTTGCAGGATGTGCACTGTACGGTGCAGGAGCAGTCCTTTGTGCAGGTTGTGCCGCATTGATCCTTGTCAGCGGAGGGCTTTTTGCAATCAGTGCACTTTGCGGAGCAGGAGACATATTTGCCGCATCTCGCACACTCCTTGCCGCAGGACACATAATTGCCGCAGACACACTGCACACGGCAGTCACAGGACTTTCCGCAGATGCAGTCGGGAGTTGTCTTTACAGCGTAACCGGATTCCTTGCAGTCGGGGCAAATGTATTTTACGCTGCCGTTATCTGTGTAGAACACCGCAAGAGCGTAGCCGCATTTGGGGCATTCATCGAACATGGTAGTGCTTACTGAAGAATGGTTGGGAGCTTGATTTTCGGGACAATAGTATCCCGCGGGGTGGGAGGAGAATACAGCGGCAAAAGTGCCGGTTGCCATGGTGAGGACCATGAGGAGGCTGAGAAAGCCTGCAAAGAGTTTCTTTTTCATTGTGATTTCCTTTCTGTGGTCAATAATGATGTGATATTCTTCACCTGTACGAGACTTTGACGATCTCGCACAGGAAAAAGTTCCTTGATTTGGGGGGATTTGATATTTGGACTGCTGAAATTTTTTGCTCTGCCGAAACAGGAGGTTATTCGGGTCCGACTGCCCATTCTCCCTGCTTGAAGTAATAGTCGAACACATCGCGGACGGCATATCCTGCATCCGTACCCCCGGAGCCCTGCTCGATGATGCAGGTGACGACGATTTCCGGATCCTCAAAAGGAGCGAATACCGTAATGATACCGTTGTCACTCTTGGATTTGGACACCTGGGCGGTACCGGTTTTGCCTCCTACGGGGACGGGATATCCCGAGAAAACGCTTGCCGCCGAACCGTTGTCCATAACGTTTTTCATTCCTTCTTTTACCACCACCAGATGTTCCTCGTTTATGGAGATAGCATCAATGGGGGAAGGTTCCGGCTGATAAGTCACCTCTCCTGTTCCGTAGCGGCAGACTTTGTAGAGCATATGAGCGCTGTAACGTGTTCCGCCGTTCAGAATGTCGGAGATATACATGGTGATCTGAAGAGGGGTGAAGAGATTGTCTGACTGTCCGATGGATGCCTGCAAGGTGTCACCCGGAGCCCATTTGTCAAGGCCGTTATCATTTCGGTAATCAGGACCGGCGAGCACCCCTGTTTCTTCGTACAACTCAATGCCCGTGGGTTGACCGAGGCCGAAATGTTTCATGTATTCGTTGATTTTTTCGATGGTAAGCTCTCTGCCTACATCGTAGAAGAAGTAGTTGCAGGACTCTTGAATCGCTTCAATGACATTGATCTCGCCGTGGACATCTCCCTGAGTGAGATACAGCCAGCATCGCGGCTGATAACCTTCGTAAAATTCGTACTGACCTTTGGCATCGATAATGGTGTCCGATTCAATGATCCCTGCATCCAGTGCGGCGAGCGCAACACCGACCTTAAAGGTGGAGCCGGGCGCATAGGTACCGTTCAATGCTCTGTTGAACATGGGGGAGTCGGGATCCTCGCGCAGAACAGCATAATCTCTGTTAAAAGTGGCGAGATTGAAGGTGGGGTAGGAGCAAATGGCAAGAACCTCACCCGTGTCGCTGTCAACAGCGGTCAGTGCGCCTTTTGAAGCATCTTCACCGGAGAGAGGCTTTCCCGAGGCGATGGCTTCATCACGGATTTTGAAAATATTCTCTGCCAGTGCTTTTTCCGCTACCATCTGCATATCAATATCAATAGTAAGATAGACATCCTGTCCCGCAACAGGTTCTTTTGTGATTGTTGCGGAGACGATGTTTCCGTAGGAATCCTCCTTCACCGTCATTATACCGTCCCGGCCGCGGAGATATTCCTCAAAAGCGGCTTCCGCACCGGATATTCCGACGATGGCATTGAGGGGATAGCCTCTCTCCGTGTAGTATTCCTCGGAGCCCTCGGGGATCTTGCCGATCCTGCCGAGGATATGGGAGGCGTAGCCCGGATAATCGTATTTCCGCGAGGCGTTTACATTGACTCTGATCCCTCTCGGGAGCAGTTCCTTGCAGTCGGTGATGTATTCGAGGGTTGTCTGCTTCAGCATGGTGTATGGTTCGGATGGGCTGAAGTTGGACAGTTCCATATCGAGACGGTAGAGAAAGAGGTTTTTTGCCTCGGAGGGGGTGTAGTTTTCTGTGATCTCTCCTTCGGAATCAACGGAAACAATGCCGTATCGCTTCATCAGGGCGAGGGTCTCTTCGTCTGTGTGGGCATCTTCCTTTACGTTGATTTCGGAAAGAAGTTTGGCAAGGCGGTTTCCTTTGATGCTTCCTTCGTAGTCGGGGTTTGCGGCGAAAAGCAGCTTGCCTGTCGAGTCGTCCGTTTCGATAATATAGACCTGGGCAGGGGCGGTGAGGTTTTCGGTGAGCCCCAGCCGTTTTGCGGAACGGATCAGGGTGAGGATGATCTCGTTTTTCCCTGCCGCGTCCTGAGGCATGGTGGAATAATCAAGCTGCAGGTCATATGTATATTGGTTTGTGACAAGAGGTTTTCCGTTTCTGTCGTAGATCTCACCACGCTGTGCTTTTATGGTAACGTTCCTTGTCACATAATCGGTCTGCCGCGACATGGTGTAATAATCCTGTCCCGAAACCTGAAGGTAGACAAGTCTGCCTGTATATACCACGCATACGGTGATGAACAGGATCGCCACCGCAATGCTGCGGATGAGAAATTCCCGTTTTTTCAGTTTCATCGGTTATCCCCTCAAGCCCCTTTCGGTTTGCACACATCCACCCATTCGAGGAATCCCGAGAGTTTTTCAAGCTCGGGGATGGTCAGTTCTATGGCACTGCTGCTGCTTCCGCAGGCAGGGAACACGGTGTCAAACCGACGGAGGGATTCGTCAAGGTATACCTTTACTCCGTCGTTTACCGCAAAGGGGCAGACACCGCCCACGGCATGACCGATCAATTCCGCCGCCTCCTCGTGGGTGAGCATTTTTGCCTTTGCTGCGAATTTCGCCTTGTACTTGCCGTTGTCGATTTTCACATCTCCTGCCGTGACTACGAGAACAGGCTCGTCGGCCACGGAGAATGAGAGGGTTTTTGCAATACGGCAGGGCTCACATCCCAGTGCTTCCGCAGCAAGCTCAACTGTGGCGCTTGAAACATCAAATTCCAGAACTCGATCCTCCATGCCGAATGTTTTGAAATATGCTTTTACCTTTTCAATGCTCATTTTCAACCTCATATGTACAAGGGGATTTCTCCCCTTATTTGAATAACCTTGCGATTTTACACCCTGCGAAAATGATGAGCAGGATAAGGATGACAAGGAGAATATACAATTCCGTATCCCATGCAAGCTCGAAGCGGAAAAGCTCCGTGTCCGGCTCATCCCGTCGGAAAACTACATCTTTCACCGACATTTTCTTTCTCATCATAAGCGGGTTTTGTTTTTTATATCCGTCATAAACCGAAGCAGCGTTTTTTGAGATTTTTTTCAAACACATAAACTTCGTTTCCTTATTCGGTTTCGGCCGTATAAACGGTCTACGATTATTATAGCAAATAACTGCGATTTTATCAATGTTTTATGATGTTCTTTGCGGCAAAAAAATGTAAATTTAAATAAAATTCGGGAAAATATCTCCGAAACAAACACAAAAAAGGTGCCGCAGGGGAGCGAACACCTTTTTGATGAAAGGAAAAACATCTATTTCAATTTTATCTTCCGAGAACAGCGGCACCGATGATACCTGCATCATTGCCCAGCTTGGCAATAAGAATCTCTGTGCGCGGAGTGCCTTCTCTGGAGTATGTTTCTGCAAATACCTTCTCAAGAAGAGGTTTGGTCAGGTATTCACCTTCGTTGCAGACACCGCCGCCGATAGAAAGGACATTGGGCTGGAAAATATTGATGATATTGACAATACCGCAGGCGAGATAGCTGATATATTCATCCACAACCTCTGCTGCCACAGCATCGCCCTGCTTCATGGCATTGAACGCGGTGCGTGCGGAGATCTTTGACATATCGCCGCCTGTCATTTCTTCCATGATTGTGGTTCTGCCTGCCGCCTTTGCCTCTGCGATACGGTCCTTTGTGATGTTAATGAGTCCTGTTGCGGAGCTGTATGCTTCCCAGCATCCCTTTCTGCCGCAGGAGCACTGACGTCCGTCCTTTTCGATTACGATGTGGCCGAGCTCAGCTCCTGCATAGTTGAAGCCGGAGTAAACCTTGCCGTCGATGATGATACCGCCTCCGAGACCTGTGCCGAGGGTAATCATAATGGAATAGGGCGCGCCCTTTGCAACGCCTGCCATGGCTTCTGCCTTAGCTGCTGCGTTGGCATCATTTTCAATATAAACGGGCTTTCCGTCAAGGAGTGCGGAGAGACGGTCTGCGAGGGGGTAATGAAGGAAGGGAATGTTGTTTGCGTATTCAACCACACCGGTGTCATGATTTGCCGTACCGGGAGTTGCTACACCGGCAGATGCAATGTCATCCATGGTGATGCCGCATTCCGCAACCAGTTTCTTTGCGAGAGACGCCATATCCTCGATGATGGCATCAGCACCTCTGTCGGGCTTTGTGGGGGTGCTGCCTTTTTTTACAATTTCAAAGTTTTCGTTTACGATACCGATGGCGATGTTGGTACCGCCAAGGTCAACGCCTATGTAATACATGATGTGCCTCCGAAGGGGTTTTTACAATATTTATGTGCATACACATTATGAGAATATTATATAGGAAAAGGGGGGCGTTTGTCAATCGTTTTTTTAAAGTTTTATTTTTTTTAACACTTTAACATGGAAAAGCATCAAACGATGGGAGAAGTTTGAAAAAAGTATTGAAAAAAAGTATTTTTTGAAGTAAAATGTAATGGGAAATAACCATATTTCGGGGCTGTTCCGAAGGCATAACGGTACAGATTTGGAGATACACATAGAACACAGCCCTTCCTGTGGGAAAGAGAGTATATATTAAATGAAAGAAAAAAAAAGAGAGATTTATGCGGATTATGCGGCAACGTCACCTGTGCTGTCCGAGGTAAAGAAGGCAATGGAGCCATACCTGACCGACTGCTTCGGCAATCCTTCCTCCCTTCACAGTCAGGGACAGGCAGCACGCTGTGCGGTGGAGAAGGGCAGGCAACAGGCGGCATCACTTGTGGGGGCTGAGGCGGAGGAGATCTTCTTCACCTCCTGCGGTACAGAGAGCAGCAACTGGGCGATCAAAGGAACGGCATTTGCCGAATTGGCAAGGGGTGGGAGCCGCCGCAGGATATTGGTCAGTGCCATTGAGCACCCATCCGTTCTTGCCGCCTGCGACTCTTTGATCGATTTTGGTTTTTCTGTGGAGCGAATACCGGTCGGGGGCAATGGGGTGATATCCCTTGAGTCTCTTTCGCAGATGATAGGGGACGATTGTGTGCTGGCTGCTGTTATGCACGCCAACAATGAAACGGGTGTGATTCAGCCGGTTGAGGAATGCGCCCGAATTGCTCATGAGTCGGGTGCGCTGTTCCTTACCGATGCAGTTCAGACGGTGGGACATATTCCCGTGGATGTGAAGGAAATAGGTTGTGACTTTCTATCCTTTTCGGGCCATAAGTTCGGTGCTCCGAAGGGGATCGGCGGCTTGTATGTAAGGAAGGAGTGTACCCTTCCTCCTTTGATTCATGGCGGCGGTCAGGAAAAAGGATCTCGCAGCGGAACGGAAAATGTGCCCTATATTGTAGGACTCGGCGAGGCTTGTCGGCTGGCGGAGGAAAGGCTTGAATCGGATGCAATAATGAAAACGGAATCGGTGAGAGATTGGCTTGAGGCACATCTGGTCTCCTCACCGGGAGGGAAAGTGATCGGCAGAGATGCACCCAGGCTTTCGGGAATAACAAACATCTCCTTCGAGGGGATTTTTGGTGAGAACCTGATGCTTATGTGCGATTTATACGGCTTGCGCATCTCCACAGGCTCTGCCTGTTCCATGGGGAAGGGCGACGATATTTCTCATGTGCTCCGTGCTATGAAATTGTCGGAATCCGCGGCAGCAGGTTCTGTTCGTATCAGTTTGGGAACGGATACCACCATGTCGGATGCGGAACAGATTTATCTCATTATAGAGGATTGCGTCCGAAAAATAAGAGGGGCTTCGGCTGCAAAATGAAGAGGGAATTGGGAATAAAAGGAAGAATATCCTGTTTTTGTGCCGTGAAATCGCAAAGAACATAAAATTTGTGCATTTTGTATGAGTGTAGAAAAATCGCTCCGTTTTTTGTGCAAATTACCGAAGCGAATGGTGGAAAAATTCGTATAACAAGCAGCCGAAAAGGGCTGGAAACAGGTGATTTTAGGTAAGATGAAATTGCGCAAACAAATGATATTAACAACAGGTTTTTGTATAGTGCAAAAAAACAACACTGTATCCGGCGAATCGATGCATATAAAACTCCACACAGGTAAGTGTATCTTACCCAGACAGGTGAATGAGGACGTCGGGAGGGTGTTGTGACATATGCTGATTTTTTTGCCATCGGGCATAGGCTTAAAAAGAGGAGGGATGGAATGGTGAAAAGGCTCTATATATTTGGATGATATGTTGTACTCGCGCTTGACATTTTTGTGCATATGTGATATTATTATGGCATATAAGCATAGAGTGATGCGCTGAAAATCGCTCTATGCAGGGCTTTTGCGCCTTAAAATGCGCTGAAAAAGTCCGAGAATTATGTTTTTTGCTGTCAGATATGCCATGAACTGTTGATGCGGAGTGTCGTATTTGTGTATCAAAAAACATAAAATTTTCCCGTAAATCGGGGGTGTTTTTCGGAATGTTTGGTCATCATTTCCGTGAGGGCACCGACAAACAAGCAGGAGGAAGGTTCTATGAGAAAAACCGCAAGCAAAAAGCTGACTTGTATGCTGCTGTCTCTTCTTATGGTGCTGAGTTCCGCTTCTGCCGTCGTTATGGCGGACGAGGCTGAAGCCGCACCCGTTGTTGAGCAGAAATCGGCACTGCAAGAGATCAGCGAATCCCTTACGGCCATTTCCTACGCTGAGTATCTGGAAGAATACGAAGGCGTGGCAAAGGGTACCGATACCGTAACCATCGATGCAGTCAATTATTTAAAGGAAGAAACCGACGCGACTGTATCCGTGGTTTCAGGCTATCAGGGTGAAGAGGCAGAATGTCTCCAGATGGAAGATAACGGAAAGGTTACATGGGCAGTAAATGTACCGAAGACCGGTATGTATTCCATTCACATTACATATTGTTCCGTATCGGAGAAGACCAACTCCATCGAACGTACTTTCTACATTAACGGTAAGGTTCCGTTTTCTGAGGCAAGATATCTTTTGATGAAGAAAACATGGGTCAATCAGTATACTCCCGTTACAAATGAGGACGGAGTTGAGGAGCTGAGATTTGAAGTTGACCATAACGGCAATGAGCTCCGCCCCACCTGTACCGTAACTCATCAGTGGTCTGAATACGATCTGATCGACTCCAACGGCTATTATGCAAACCCCTTCGAGTTCTATTTTGAAGAGGGTGTAAACACAATTTCTCTGGGTGCGGTTCGTGAGCCTGTGGTTATTAAGAACATCACCCTTTATCCCTACGAGGATAAGGTCTCCTATGAGGACTATGTTTCCGAACACAGCGGAAGCGGCGAGGGCACTGATGTCATTCATCTCAATGCCGAAACCCCCTCTGCCACATCCGACTATACTGTGTATCCCATTTACGACCGTAAATCTCCCATTACGGAACCTCAGCATTCTTCCAAGATCAAGCTGAACACCATCGGTTCCGAAAAATGGCAGACAACCGGTCAGTGGGTTGAATACACCTTCGATGTTGAAAAAGAAGGTTTTTACAGCCTTGTATTCCGTTACAGACAGAACGAGCTGTCCGGTATGTACGTTTCAAGAAGACTTTATCTTGACGGTGAGGTCCCCTTTGAAGAAGCAAACTACCTGAAGTTCAACTACGGAAGCAGTTGGCAGGTTACAGCCGCAACAAACGGCGCTGACACATTCCAGTTCTACCTCACTCCCGGCACACATACCGTCCGTCTTGAGGTAACATTGGGTGAGATGGGCAGCGTTGTACGCAAGGTTTCAAGCATCATGTCTGCTATCAACAACGACTACCTTGAGATCCTGAAGCTTACCGGTGCTGCTCCCGACGCATACCGCAGCTACGGTTTCGGCAGAGGAATGCCCGACGTTGTGGAGGATATGGTCGTTCAGTCTCTGGCTCTCAGAGAGGTTATCACATACATCGAAAGCATGGGCGACGTTAAGTCCGAAAACAGTGCAACCCTCGATGACATCGCCCGTACTCTCCTGAGAATGGGTACGGATGAGCGTGAGATCGCAAAGAATCTCAGCACACTGAAGGGTTATGTAGGTACGCTGGGTACATGGATCAACGATGTAAAGTGTCAGCCCCTTGAGCTTGACTTCATTGATGTTCAGGCAGCTTCTGCCGAGTTCCCCAAGGCTGATGCGAACTTCTTTGAATCGCTCTGGCACGAAACCTGCACATTTGCAGCCTCCTTCTATACAGACTATAACTCTCTCGGCGGCGGCGACGAGGGAGCAAAGGACGAAAACGTTGAGGTTTGGGTCGTTACCGGTCGTGACGAGGCTCAGATCATCCGTACACTCATGGACAACGACTTCGCTCCCAATAGTGATTACGCGGCAACTCTGAAGCTGGTAGCCGGCGGTACACTGCTCCCCTCCGTTCTTGCAGGTGTAGGCCCCGACGTTGCACTTCCCGGTGCCGGTGCGGACCCCATTCAGTACGCGATCCGTTCCGCGGTTCTCGCAGTCAACCCCGAAGCATACGAGGATGAGGCGGATGCAACAGAGGCTGATAAGGCATACAATGCCGAAATGAGAGATATTTTCTCAGACTTTGACGAAGTGACCGAAAGATTCACTCCCGCATCTCTCATTCCCATCTCCCTCTACGGAAAGACATACGGACTTCCCGCAACGCAGACATGGAAGATGATGTTCTACCGTACAGACATTCTTGCAGACCTCGGACTTGAGCTTCCGAAGACATGGGATGACCTTCTTGCGATGATTCCCGTGCTTCAGTTCAACAACATGGAAATCGGTCTGACAAACGATTACCAGACCTTCCTTTATCAGATGGGCGAGGATCTGTGGGCGGATGAAGGTATGAGAATCAATCTCGATACCAACCGTGCCCTTGATTCCTTTGAAACCATGTGTAATATGTTTACACAGTACTCCCTGCCTTACTCCTACGACTTCGCAAACCGTTTCAGAACAGGTGAAATGCCCATTGCCATCCAGGATTACACAATGTACAATAACATTGTCATCTTCGCGACGGAAATTGCAGGTCTGTGGGAAATGGCACCTATCCCCGGAATGGTTGATGAAGACGGAAATGTAAACAACGTAACAACGGCTGCAGTTGATGCACTGGTTATGATGGCTGGAACCGACGTTCCCAGAGGCGCATGGGAGTATATGAAGTGGTATACAGACACCTACTTCCAGGTGAACTACTCCAACGAACGTGTTGCTATCCTCGGTGATGCTGCAAAGACTCCTACCGCTAACATGGAGGCCCTCGAGGAGCTCCCCTGGACATCCACAGAGTACAAGCAGCTGATGGAACAGATGAAGAACGTTACCGCTATCGTTAACTACCCCGGAAGCTACATTCTTGCACGTTATACAAACTTTGCATTCCTTGCAGCGTATAACGACAGCCAGGACCCTGTTGACTCTCTCCTCGGTTACATCAACACCATCAACAAGGAAATCAACAGAAAGAGAACCGAATTTGACCTTGAGACTCTTCCCATCGGTACAAAGCTTTCCGAAAAGCGTCTCGGACAGGCGGCTGAAGCGATCGCAGCACTTGATGAAAGCGTAAAGGCATCCAATCAGGCAGCCATCGATGCAGCACAGGCGGCTATGGAAAGCGAGAATGCGGAAGCGCTGAGAGCAGCGGCTGCAGAGCTTGATTCCGGAAACGAAGAACTCAAGACAATTGCAGGCTATCTTACAGATGCGGCAAAGGCGCTTGATACTTACCTTGACCGCCGGTAAGGTTCCATTATGAAAGAAAATACAACAAAGGAGAGAGTTCATGTCTAAAAATACTGCAAAACAGGTAAAAACTCGTCACGAAATGACGAAAGCCGAGTGGACATGGTTTCTTGTGAAGAAAAATAAAACGGCATACTTTATGATTGCCCCGTTTATGATCCTTTTCTTCATATTTACGGTTATTCCCGTTGCACTGTCTCTCGTACTCAGTCTGACGTCGTTCAATATGCTGGAGTTTCCGGAATTTGTTTTCATGGATAACTACATTACGCTGTTCCTCGACGATGACCTTTTCATTACAGCACTGAAAAACACTCTGATCTTCGCTATCGCAACAGGTCCCGCATCCTACATCATCGCGTTCATTGTTGCGTGGTTCATCAACGAAATCCCCCCGAAGGCCAGAGCAGTCGTTACTCTGATCTTCTACGCACCGTCCATCTCCGGTCAGGCATTCCTTATCTGGACAGTGCTGTTCTCCCCCGATGCTTACGGTTATGCCAACGGTCTTCTCATGGATATGGGTCTGATCGACAGCCCGATTCTGTGGTTCCAGACCAAGGAATACGTTATGCCGCTTTGTATCATCGTTTCTCTGTGGATGTCTCTCGGTACCTCCTTCCTCAGCTTTATCGCAGGTTTGCAGGGTATCAACAAGAGCCTCTTTGAAGCAGGTGCAATTGACGGTATCAAGAACAGATGGCAGGAGCTTTGGTACGTTACCTTGCCTTCCATGAAGCCTCAGCTGATGTTCGGTGCGATCCTCGCCATCACCGGTGCATTCAACTTCGGTGGTATCGTATCATCTCTGGCAGGTAACCCGTCCGTTGACTATGTGGCGTACACGCTGACGCAGCACTTGGAAGAGTACCAGGGCGTCCGCTGGGAGGTTGGTTACGCTTCGGCGATCTCGTTCATCTTGTTCCTTATGATGTTCGGATCCAACATTCTGATTACAAAATTGATTGCAAAGGTGGGACAGTAAGATGAAGAAATTAAGAACCAGAAATCATACAGTTGTCCTTAACCGTTCTGCCGGTGGTGACACAGGTATCACCATCATGCTGACCCTTCTCGGTATCTTCATGTTTATCCCCATGTATTATACCGTGATTCAGTCTCTGAAGCCCATGGACGAAATGTTTACGTTCCCTCCTCGCTTCTATGTACAGCATCCCACATTCAACAATTACGCAGACCTGTTTAACCTGATGGGTGACTCCTGGGTGCCCTTCTCCAGATATATCTTCAACACAGTGTTTATCTCTGTTGGCGGTACATTCGGAAACCTGGTGCTCTCCTCTCTGGCAGCTTACGCATTGGCGAAAATCGACTTCCCCGGATCAAAGTTCTTCTTCCAGATCATCCAGAAGTCTCTGATGTTCACTGCCCTCGTTACAGGTATCGTAAACTTTATCTCTCTGTCCATTCTCGGCTGGATTGATACATATGCCGCGGTTATCGTACCCGCATGGTGTTCCACCCTCGGACTCTATCTGATGAAGCAGTTCATGGAATCCAATGTTACAACGGAGATTCTGGAATCCTCCCGTCTTGACGGAGCAAGTGAATTCCGTACCTTCTGGTCCATTGCGATGCCTATGGTTAAGCCCGCATGGCTGACACTGATCATCTACTCCTTCCAGGGTCTGTGGAACTCCGGTGCATCTGCTTACATCTACAGTGAAGAGCTCAAGACTCTGAACTACGCAATCAGCCAGATCACAGCCAGCGGTATTGCCCGTGCAGGCGCAGCAGCCGCTTCAACCGTTATCATGATGGCTGTTCCGATTATCGTATTCGTCGTTTCCCAGAGTAACATTATCGAAACAATGGGAACCAGCGGTATGAAGGACTAAAGGAGGAAAAAATGAAAAAGATAACACGAGTACTTTTCCTCATAATAGCTGTTCTCATGATCCTTCCCAATGTGATCGGTGCAGCTACTCCTTACGCAACATACACATATTCCTCCACAGGCGAGGTTCTGACTTCTCCTGCGGCATATGTACCCGACACCATCGTTGACTACAAATATATCGGTCTGGAGCAGGATTTCAAGGATCCCCGTGACCTGTTTGTAGGACCCGACGGTAGGGTTTACCTGGTGGATGCTTCCACAGCAAGTGTAATCATTATGGACAGATATATGAAGTATATCAAGTCCATCAGTGCATTTACAAATGAACATGGTGTAAGCGACAAGCTGGCAAATCCCTCCGGTGTGTTTGTTAATGAGGAAAACATCTATGTATGTGACTCCGACAACAACCGAATCGTTATGTTTGACCTTGACGGTAATTATGTGAAGATCGTTCCCAAGCCCGAGTCAAACCTCTTTGAAGAAGGCTCCATCTATAAGCCCGTTGCCTGTGCGGTGGACGAGTACGGCAGAATTTTCGTTGTATCCTCCACTACCTACCAGGGTATCATCGTTCTGAACGAAAACGGAGATTTCTACGGCTTTATCGGTGCTCAGAAGGTTACAGTCGATGCATTCGACATCTTCTGGAGACGTTTCAAGACAGAGGAACAGCTTGAGCAGGAACAGGAATACGTATCCACCGAGTTCAACAACATTATCATTGATGAAGATAACTTCATTTATGTAACAACTTCCTCTATTGACGCTGAACAGCAGCAGAGCGCTATCGCATCCAAGGATAAGTCCTCCGACTACGCTCCCGTAAAGAAGCTGAATGCTTCCGGTTCGGACGTAATGAAGCGTAACGGCTTCTTCCCGCCGTCCGGTGAAGTTCGTATTGCCGCTGAAGGCGAAACTGCGAATATCACAGGCGCATCCAAGGTTATTGACGCTGCAATCGGTCCCGAGGGCACATGGTCCATCATCGACGAAAAGCGTTCCAAGATATTTACATATGACGAAAACGGTAACCTTCTGTTCGCTTTCGGTGACTCTCAGGGTAACCAGACCGGTAATATCAAGAATATCGAAGCCATTGTATACCAGGGCTCCAATATCCTCATCCTTGACAAGACAAACCACAACATCGTGGTATTCAGACGTACCGAATACGGTGATCTGCTCATCACAGCCCTTCAGCATGACAACGAAAGAAAGTACGATATGACCATCGACGACTGGCGTGAGATTCTGAAGAGAAACAACAACTTTGACGCAGCGTATGTACAGATCGGTAAGGCGCTGTACCGTCAGGGTGAATATGATGAGGCAATGGATTATTATAAAGCTGCGTTCAATACAGCCGACTACTCCGTTGCATACAAGGAGATCAGAAAAGAGTGGGCAAACAAGTGGTTCTGGGCGATCCCGATTGTCATTGTTGTAGCTTGTATCTTTATCGCAAAATTCTTCGGATATGCGGCAAAGGTAAACAAGAGAACTGCACTGAAGGTGGGAAGAAAGAGCCTGAAGGAAGAGCTTCTCTATGCGTTCCATGTCATCTTCCATCCCTTTGACGGTTTCTGGGACCTGAAGCACGAGCATCGCGGTTCCTTCCGTTCCGGCTTCATGATTCTGATCGTTACCGTAATCGCTTACTTCTATCAGGCAATCGGAAAGGGCTATATTTTCGATCCGAGACCTTCTTCCGTGTTCAGCATCATGACAGCAATTTCCGCTGTTGTAGCGCCTCTCCTCCTGTGGGTGGTTGCAAACTGGTGTTTGACCACACTGTTTGAGGGTGAAGGCTCCATGGGAGATATCTTCACTGCCTGCTGCTACTGTCTGACACCCCTTCCTCTTCTCATTATCCCCGCAACCATTGCATCCAACTTCCTTGCAGAGAACGAGGGCGGTATCATCACCATGCTGTCCACAGTGGCTTACATCTGGATGGGAATTCTCCTCTTTATTGCCATGATGGTAACACACGACTATTCCGTTGTAAAGAATGTCCTGACCTGCATCTCAACCATCGTAGGTATGGCGTTCCTCATGTTCCTCGGAATTCTGTTCTCATCTCTGATGGCGAAGATGGTAAGTTTTGTAACCAACATTATAAACGAAATAAGTTACCGAATGTAACCGGAGACAGGAGAAAGAACAATGAAAATGAAACGAATTATTTCCGCATTCTTAACTCTGGTTACTGTTGCCGGCTCTTTTGCGGTAGGAACCGATGCAGCATGGGAAGATAAGGTAAATAAAAACGGCGAGCCCATTATTTCCTATCTTACAGCGGAGTATAAGAAGCCCCAGGATAAACTGCTTGACATGGTTATGGTCAAGGAACAGTACGGCTATAAGCTCTATTTTGAAGAGTTTACAGGCGAAATTGCCCTTGAGGATACCACAACAGGTCAGATTATCTTCTCAAACCCCTATGATATCGCATCTCCCTATAACAAGGCATCCCTTGCTATCAAGGAAAAGCTTCTTTCCCAGATTCTGATCACTTATCTGGATAACGGAAGCAAGAGAGACATGAACAGTTACGTTGAAGCAGCTCTCCGCGGTCAGATTACCATGAAGAACATCAAAAACGGTATCCGCGTTGAGTATGCGCTCGGTGAAGAACAGACCACTCGTCTTGTTCCCCGTGTAATTGAGAAGTCTCGTTATGAAGAGCTGATTTTCAACAATCTGAGTGACTTTAACAAGTCTAAGATGAAGGGTTTCTACACTTTGAAGGACCCGAACGACCCTAACGAAACAGACAAATCCATTGCAGCAATGCACGATCAGTTCCCCATTACAGAGGAAATGGCGGTTTACGTTTGCTCTCCCACAATTACCACAAGTGAGCTTCGTACCGTTGAGAAGATCATCAAGGAAAGCTGCCCCGAGTATACCCATGAGTCTCTGGAATACGACCACGACCTCACAAACTATACCGGTGACGACATTGCTCCCCCCAGATTCCGTATGGCTCTGGAATATACCCTCTGCGAGGACGGTCTTGAAGTAAGACTTCCCGCAAACGGTATTTCCTTCGACGAATCCGTATATCAGTTCCAGACAGTTACCATTCTTCCTTATATGGGAGCAGGAAGCAACGAGCACGACGGCTATACCTTCATTCCCGATGGCTCAGGTGCTCTGATCCGCTTCGAGGATATCAAGGGAACAGCGTATAATGTTGCTGCACAGATGTACGGTCCTGACTATGCTTACCACGAAATTGCAGGTCAGCATCAGGAAGTTATGCGCTATCCCGTTTACGGTGTTGTGACCAACTATGACAAGGCGTACCCTGTTGACGAGGAAGAAGGCGATATTGCTTTCGTTGAAGAAACAGAGGAAACCGCAGAACCCGTTGATGACGGTGTTCGTCCTGAGGGAATCTACTACGATAACGGTTTCGTGGCTATCATCACGGAAGGCGACTCCCTTGCAACACTTATGAGTGAGCACGGTGGTACGGTTCATCCCTACAATACCGTTTATGCAAGCTTTACACCCCGTCCCAGTGACCAGTATAATCTGGCTGACTCCATTTCTGTCAGCGGCAATGCTACATGGACTGTAACCTCCAAGAGAAAGTACACGGAAGGCTACAAGATCAAGTACATCATGCTGAAGGATGAGGAGATTTGTAAGGAAAAGGGCATTGAGGATTACTACGCAGCAGATTATATCGGTATGGCGGAAGCGTATCGTGATTATCTGAGCGAAACAGGAGTAATCAGCAAGCTGGAAAATGTAAAAGAAGATATTCCTCTTTACATCGAAACATTCGGTTCTCTCAAGACTACCGAAAGAGTAGCATCCTTCCCTGTGGAAGTAGACACTCCTCTTACCACTTTTGAGCACATTAAGACAATGTATGAGGAACTGAAGGAACAGGGTATTACCAATGTAAACTTCAAGCTCACCGGCTATGCAAACGGTGGTATGGAAGCGACAGTTCCGTACAAACTGAAGTGGATCGATGCGGTAGGCGGCAACGAAGGATTTGAGGACATTGTTGCTTACGCTGAGGAAAACGGATTTGATATTTTCCCCGATTTTGACTTTGCATATATCAGAAATCAGGAGAATTTTGACGGTATCAGCAAGAGATCTCATGCTGTAAAGACCATCGACGACCGTTATACCTCCAGAAGAGCCTATGACCCTGCAACACAGTCCTTCGGCAAGAGCCTTGCCATTGCGATCTCTCCCTCCGTATATGAGTATCTCTACGATACCTTCGGACCCAACTATGCAAAGTACGGCAATGACTCCATTTCCGTTGCAACATTGGGTACAGACCTGAACTCCGACTTCGATGAGGATGAACCTTATCATCGCGAGGACAGCAAGAAGTTCACGGCAGAAGTTCTTGAAAAGATCGATGCCGATATTGAAAATGTCATGATCGACGGCGGTAATGCTTACACGCTGAAGTATGCTGACATTATCACAGGTATGTCCCTGTCCTCCAGCCGTTTCGTAAATGCCAGCGAATCTGTACCTTTCATCGGTATGGTTCTTCATGGCTCCAAGGTGTTCACCGGTTCTCCCACAAACATGGAGGGTGACATCAACGAAGCGATTCTGCGTTCCATTGAAAGCGGCGCTTCCATGTATTTCATTCTCTCCTATGAGAATACAGCGAAGTTGAAGGAAGATAAATCCCTCAGCAAGTACTATTCCGTTGACTATGAGATCTGGAAGGAAGACCTCGTTGAGTATTATACTCTTCTGAATGATGCAACAAAGGATCTTCAGACTTCCTATATCGTAGATCATGAATTCCTGTCCGATGCACGTCGTGTTCCCGACCCGGATGAACTTGAGGCAGACAAGATTGCCGAAGAAGAGGCAAAGGCAGCTGCTGAAGCGGCGGCTCTTGAAGAAGCAGAAGCTGCTGAGAGAAAGGCACGTCTTGAAGAAAGACTTGCAAAGGAAAAGCCTTTCTGGGACAATGCATCCGTTGAAGCAGAAACAGAAGCCGCAGAGGCTGAAGTTCCTTCCGACGATGCTGCAGAGGTTGAAACCACTGAGGCAGATGCTGCCGAAGCGGTCGAAGAGGACGCTGCTGAAGAGGCTGTAACCGATGAGGAAACAGCTGAAGAAGAGGAAACAGCAGAGGAAGAAGTTGAGGAAACAACACTTGACAAGTATGCTACTGTCAGCGGTTCCGTTGTAAGAGTAGAATATGAGAATGGTGTGAACTTCATTATCAACTATAACTCTTATGAAATCAATGTTGAGTACGACGGTGTGGCTTACACAATCGGCGCACTTGAATTCGTAAGAATAGACTAAAGAAAGGGGAGTGCAATAATGAACTTAGACGCTAAGAGCACAAAGAAACAAAAGATTCAGGTAAATGCTCCCGGCAAAAAGAGAAAGAGAGGCGCTTCTCTGGATGTGAGGAAGGCGAGGGCAGGATGGATTTTCATCCTCCCCTTCCTGATCGGCTTCGCTCTGATCTATCTTCCCATTATTTTAGACTCAATCAAGTACAGTTTCCACGAAATTGACATTGTAATCGGCGGTGGATTTGAACTCACATGGGTAGGTCTCCAAAACTATCGCCACGCGCTGTTCGTAGACCCCACATTCGTGACCACATTGTTCACCGGTCTTCAGCAGCTCATCCTGGACATTCCGTCCATTGTACTGTTCTCCCTCTTTATTGCCATCATCCTGAACCAGAAAATTGCGGGACGTGCGGCATTCCGTGCGATCTTCTTCATTCCCGTTATTCTGACAACAGGTTTGATTGACTCCATTGACGCTTCCAATACATTGAGCGCATACATGGAAGAGAGCAGCGGTATCGACGACGGTTCCGGTCAGGAATCCACCGCGACAGAGATCATCTCTGTTATGGACGTTGAAGCACTGTTCAAAAACATGATGGTCGGTAAAGAGATCCTTGAGTACGTTGTAGGTCTGGTAAATAACATTTTCGGTATTGTAAACCGCTGCGGTGTACAGATGCTGATCTTCCTGTCCGGTCTTCAGGGTATTTCCCCCGCTATTTACGAGTCCTGCAGCATCGACGGTGCTTCCGGTTGGGAAACATTCTGGAAGGTTACACTTCCCATGGTGTCCCCCATTATCCTTGTAAATACGGTTTATACCATTATCGACGCGTTTACATCTTCGGATAACGAGGTTATGGCATATATCGCAGGCGTTCGCGAGCAGGCAGACGGTAACGTTCTGGCATCGGCGATGTCCTGGATGTACTTCCTGATCGTAATCCTGATCATTGCTGCGGTAGCGGGCTTGCTCAGTGCATTTGTCTTCTACCAGAGAAGAGACTGAGAAAGGAGGAAAGAATAATGAATAAAGCAGAAAACCAGACCATGAAGGTTAAAGAGACAAAGAATCGCATCAAAGCGGATTTTGAGCGTACTCCGTTCTGGGAAAGAATGAGAGCAAAGTTTATTAACCTTTATACCATCAAGAAGGTAGTGTGGTACATATTCAAATTCCTGCTCCTCCTCGGTATTTCCTATGTTATCCTTTTCCCCTTCTATTCAAAGATCGCTTCCTCCTTCATGAGCAAAGAGGACTTTGTAAACGTAACGGTGCGACTGATACCCAGAAATCCCACCCTTGGAACCTATAAGGCTATCATCGTTGACAACAAGTATTTTATCGCACTGCTTAACACCTTTGTTCTTTCACTTGTATGTGCTGTGCTCCAGACATTTGTAAGCTGTCTGGTAGGATACGGTTTTGCAAAGTTTAAGTTCAAGGGAAACAATATCCTGTTTATGCTTGTTATCTTTACGATGGTCGTTCCCCACAGTACGCTGTATCTCTCCATGTTCATGAAGTTCAGATATTTCGATATTTTCGGAATTGTGAATCTGCTGGGCGGAGGTGTCATCGATTCATTCCGCGTGCTTGAAGAAACATCCATCAATATGATCAACACAAACTGGCCGCTGTATATTCTGTCGGCGACGGGTCTTGCCTATAAGAACGGTCTGTACATCTTCCTGATGAGACAGTTCTTCAAGGGAATCCCCGACGAGCTGGAAGAGTCCGCATATCTGGACGGTTACGGTGTGTTCAAGACGTTCTTCAAGATCATCATTCCTCTTTCCGTAACGATGATGATCACCGTATTCATGTTCTCCTTCTGCTGGCAGTGGACGGATAACTTCTACACAGAGATGTTCTACACAACCACCGGCGACCTCCTCCTTCCCGACATTGTAAAGGTGCCCAAATCCATTGACACAAACTATGCAGCGAAGGAAATGTATACATCGGCAATTCGAAACACCTGCGGTATTTTGATTGTAGCTCCCCTTATTGTGCTCTACCTCTTCGGTCAGAAGTACATTGTACAGGGTATCGAGCGTTCCGGTATTACAGGTTAAACCAACCAACAGAAAAGCAGTCTCCGAATTGGGGGCTGCTTTTTGCGTGGGGGAGTTTTTTTCGTTTTTCTTCCAAAGCCTATTGAATATTTGTTGTTTGTATGATATAATATTACCGATGCCCCCATAGTTAAATGGATATAATAAGCCCCTCCTAAGGGTTAGTTATGGGTTCGATTCCCGTTGGGGGCGTCGCCAGCGTCGAGGTAAGCTGCCTTGGCGCTTTTTTTTGCGAAAATTTGCGGAATTTTCCGGTATTGTTGAACAAACCCGAAAAATGTGGTATAATAGGGTATATTAACATGAGCAGGTATGTATACAAATGAACGGCAGACTCAGAGAATACTTAGGTACAAGGGAACTGTACCTGAAAATGGCAAAAATTGCGATACCCGTGTCCCTTCAGCAGTTGATTACAGTAGGCATAAATCTGATGGATACCATTATGCTCAGCAGTATGGGTGATGCACAGCTTTCCGCATCTTCTTTGGCGGGACAGTTTATCACCCTGTTTCAGATATGCTGTATGGGTATCGGCATGGGCGCGTCGGTTCTCACCTCCCGTTTCTGGGGAATGGGTGAAAAGGATTCCCTCAAGAAAACCATCACAATCATGCTCCGCTTCCTTGTTGTTTTTGCGGCAATATTTACCGCAGCTACGATTGCGGCCCCGGCACTTATAATGCGGATATACACCCCCGAACAGCCGCTGATCGATTACGGTGTTATCTACCTCCGCTGGATGATTCCGACGTATATCTGCATGGGACTGTCCCTGACCTGCACCATCGTTCTGCGGACGGTCGGCCAGGTGAGAGTACCCCTTGTTTGCTCCATATTCGCATTTTTCGTCAATGTGTTCTGCAACTGGGTGTTCATTTTCGGTAAACTGGGTGCTCCCCGGATGGAGATCGCAGGCGCGGCACTCGGCACCCTTATTGCGCGAGTGTTTGAACTTGCATTTATCTGCGGCTACTTCTTCTTTATAGACAAAAGAATACGATACCGTCTCCGCGATGTGTTAATGAACTGCCGTGACCTTGTGCGAGAATATTTCAGGGTCAGCATTCCCGTCCTTATAAGCGACGGACTCCTTGCCCTCGGAAATAACGCCGTTGCAATGGTCATGGGCAGAATCGGCGAGGCGTTTGTGGCGGCAAATTCAGTGACTACCGTTGTCCAACAGCTGAGCTCCGTCCTCACCACGGGTATTTCCAACGCCAGCGGTATCATCACGGGCCATACAATGGGGGAAGGAAACTACGAAAAGGCTCAGAAGCAGGGCTACACCTTCCTCATTCTCGGTTTTCTCATCGGATGTGCGGCGGCATTGGTTATCGCCATACTCCGAAGCCCTATTATCAATTATTACGATGTGTCTCCCGAGGCAAAGGCCATTGCCTATGATCTTATGGATGCCATTATTATCATAATTATCTTCCAGTCAATGAATTCCATCCTCACAAAAGGGGTTCTTCGCGCAGGAGGAGATACCAAATTCCTCATGCTCGGCGATATTCTGTTCCTCTGGGTGGCATCCATCCCCCTCGGTGCCCTTGCAGGGCTTGTGTTCCATTGGTCCTCTTTCTGGATCTATACCATGCTGAAGATTGACCAGATTATCAAATGCGTTTGGTGCTATTATCGTCTGAAAAGCGGAAAATGGCTGAAGAAAATCAATAAGGCGGGCGAGGGTGTCCGTTAAAATAGAAAGGATGATTTGATATGTTCACAAGATTGAAGAAAATGCTCCCCATCGGCAAGTTCCTGCTGATTCTTCCGCTGATACTGCTGCTTCTCCTTACTGCCTGCGGTGAAGTGGTTGATACCATGCTTGAGGACGGCGGCCTTGAGGATGCGATACTGAATTATATTGATGAAAATGTAGACGACTATAATGATGCTGCCGTCGATACAACTGTGACGGAGCAAACGAAAGCACCCGAAACGAAAGCACCCGAAACCGAGGCACCCGAAACCGAGGCACCCGAAACCGAGGCACCCGAAACTGAGGCACCCGAAACCGAGGCACCCGAAACTGAGGTCCCGGAAACGGAAGCCCCCGAGACAGAAGCTCTCATCGACGAGGACGGTACATATACCACAAAGGAAGATGTGGCACTGTACATCCATACATACGGTAAGCTTCCGGGCAATTTCATCACCAAGAAAGAAGCTGAGGCTTTGGGATGGTCAGGTGGGTCTCTTGAGCCTTATGCACCCGGAAAGTGTATCGGCGGAAACCGCTTCGGCAACTATGAAGGACTGCTCCCCACCAAAAAAGGAAGAACATACACCGAGTGCGACATTGATACTCTCGGAGCGAGCAAAAGAGGGGCTAAGCGCATCGTCTTTTCCAACGACGGTCTGATCTATTACACCGATGACCACTATGAATCCTTTGAACTGCTGTACGGCAATCCGTAACGAGGTATATGCAAATGAAAGAAATAATTATTGACGGCGGAAAGATACATACAAAAGACGAGCTCCATGATGCATTTGCCGTGGGTCTCGGTTTCCCCGAGTGGTACGGAAGGAATCTTGATGCACTTCACGACTGCCTGACGGACATAAGGGAAGATGTTTTTATAAAAATCGAGGATTTCGACGATCTTGAGGAGCATCTGCCCGTGTACGCGAGGATCCTTGTCCGTGTTATCCGCCATGCCTGCCGCGAGAATGATTTTCTGGGCTATTCCGTGGACAGGGATGACATCGAAGATGAGGATGACGAGGACTGACAGGGCGAGGGATGCCCGTATGTACATTATGCATTATTCAAAAAAATAATCCGTCAAAAATTTTTCGCATTATGATGTTATGTTTTTTTCGGAAAAGTACAGACAAAAA
>SVSU01000017.1 GCA_015064135.1 Oscillospiraceae bacterium | reverse complement strand
GAGGTTTTCTCAAACTTTTTTCGAGGTTTTTTCGGGTTTTACTCGACCCTCCCCCTCTCACGCTTGCCCTCTCGTTGAAAGCCTGTTCATTATATCACATCCTCCCCACTCTTGTCAATACCTTTTTCGATTTTATTTTCCCTTTTTCCTTCTTTCGCCGTTTTACACAGTCTGTCCCCCGAGATACGACATTTCTGTGCACGTTTACGTCATCTATTCTCTCCTTTTTCCTCGGATTCTATTCTTTCCCCGAAAAATTCATGATTTATTTTCACCCCTACCCTTTACAAATTGTTTTTTTACATATATTATATATAGAGAGAATATTGCACCGGAGGCAGCCTATGATCACTGTTAAGCGCACACAGCCCTATAATATAAATGAAGTTTTCACACGAGAACTTCACACATCCGACGGTTACACCATGCCTTACCGCCTTTATATTCCGAAAAACTACGACTGCGGAGAGATGTACCCTGTCGTCATTTTTCTTCACGGCGCTGGGGGACGGGGGGACGATAACGAAGGACAGTTCCTCAGCGGTGTACCGCAAAAATTATTCAACGATGTCGAAAGTCCGATTTACGACTCTATCGTCATAATACCTCAGTGCCCGACGGAAAGGCAGTGGGTTTATACGAATTGGGAAAACGGAAATTACTCCACCGCCGCTGTTCCCGAATCGCGCGAGATTGAAGCAGTTCTCGAAATCCTCGATCACATTACCGAGATCTGCAATGCTGACCTTGATCGTGTCTATGTTATGGGTGTTTCCATGGGAGGCTTCGGAACATGGGATCTTCTCATGCGCCACGGTGCCCGTTTTGCTGCGGGAATTCCCGTCTGCGGCGGCGGAGATCCGTCTTACGCTAAGCTGCTCACAAGAATCCCCATTATGACCTTTCACGGCTCGGAAGATGATGCAGTCCCTGTGGCCGGCACGAGGATCATGTACGCCTGCATCACAAAAGAGGGCGGCGAGAACATCTCCTATACCGAATTAGACGGCGCAGGACACAATGTTTGGGAGCCGATTTTCGATGATCCCACCGTCATCAGATGGCTTTTCGCTCAATCAAGAGAAGAACGCCGACTCAAAGCCGAGAAAAAGGACAAGTTAAAGAAAACCGCCATAGCGGCAGGCGGAGGTGCAGGTCTTTTCCTTTCTCTTGTTCTCCTCATTCTTAAAAAAAGAAGGAAAAAATGACCCATGAGCGCAAAATACGTTTTATTTGACTTAGACGGCACCTTGACCGACCCGGCAACGGGAATCACAAATGCGATCATGTTTGCTCTTGGAGCAATGGGCGCCGAGGTTCCGCCGAGAGAATCCCTCTATCGCTTCATCGGGCCTCCCCTTTCGGAAGCCTTTGCGGAATTTTTCCCGAAGGAGCGCATCGGGGAAGCCATTGACACCTACCGGGTGTATTTTCGCGCACAGGGTATGTTTGAAAACGCCGTATACACCGGAATCCCCGAGCTTCTGCGGGAGCTCAAAAACAGGGGTATTCCCACCGCCGTTGCCACCTCAAAGCCCGAAGGGTTCGCCGTTACCATCCTTGAGCATTTCGGTCTGGCAGAATACTTTACCGTCATCGGCGGTGCTGACATGGAGGGGCTTCGCGGAGAAAAACCTCAAGTGATCGCCTATGTCCTCGACAGACTTGGACTCTCCCCCGAAAACGCGGACAGCTGCATCATGGTAGGCGACAGAAAATTCGACATGGAAGGTGCTGCCGCCTTCGGCATGACCTCCATCGGTGTCACATGGGGCTACGGAAGCCGTGACGAACTCCTTTCCTCAGGTGCACAGATGACAGCAGACACCCCCCATGAACTTCTCGACCTCATCCTCAAGCAAATTCAATAATGTAAAGCAGGAGACCGATCACACGATCAGCCTCCTGTTTCTTTATTTGGTTCAGTTAATCGGTACCCGATTTATCAGCCTCTGAGTTTTTCCCACACATCTTCGCCCGATGCTTTATGGAAGAACTCGACCAACTCCTTATCACTGATAGTGGTTGTTCTGCCTCTGTCGTACTCTGCGTCCACCATCTCCTTCATCTTCAAAATGATGGGGTCGCGTTTGTCAATCCTGCGGTCGATATTCTCGGAACGGAACCAGCCGTTCAGCCAGTGAGCAATTCCGGCAACACCGCTGTGCACGTCAACGGCAACCTTCGCCGGGCGGTCAAGGAGCTTTTCCGTATTAAATATATTGTAGATTTCTTCATCCTTCATGAGCCCGTCTGCATGGATTCCCGCCTTTGTAACATTGAAGTCGCGGCCCACAAAGGGTGTTCTCGGAGGAATATCGTAGCCGAGTTCATATTTGAAGTAGTCGCCGATCTCGGTGATAACTCTGGTGTCCATACCGTCTGTGGTACCTCTGAGGGATGCATATTCCATAACCATGGCTTCAAGAGGGCAGTTTCCTGTACGCTCGCCGATGCCGAGGAGAGAACAGTTGACGGAGGAAGCGCCATAGAGCCATGCGGTTGCACTGTTTGTTACGACCTTATAGAAGTCGTTGTGACCGTGCCACTCAAGCATTGCAGAGGGAACACCGGCATAGTGGTTGAGACCGTACATAATACCCTGCACGGAACGGGGGAGTGCCGCACCGGGGTAGGACACGCCGTAACCCATGGTATCGCAGGCGCGAATTTTCACAGGGAGATGATACTGCTCCCCAAGCTTCTGCAGCTCCTCCGCAAAGGGAAGAACGAAGCCGTAGAAGTCGGCACGGGTGATATCCTCAAAATGGCAGCGAGGAGAAATACCCATTTCCAGAACGTCATGAATGACGCTCAGATACTTTTCCATGGCGCTCTTTCTTGTAAGCCCCATCTTGTTGTAAATATGGTAGTCGGAGCAGGACACAAGAACGCCCGTCTCGCGGATACCGAAGGATTTTACAAGCTCAAAGTCACTCTTTACCGCACGAATCCATGTGGTGATCTCGGGGAAATCATATCCGAGATCAAGGCACTCCTGAAGCGCTCTCTTATCCTTTTCGGAATAAACGAAAAATTCGGACTGGCGGATGAGGCCTTTGGGGCCGCCCAGTCGGTGAAGCATTTTATAAAGATCCACAATCTGCTTTACGGTAAAGGGCTGGGTTGCCTGCTGACCGTCGCGGAAGGTGGTGTCAGTGATCCAGATCTCGGCAGGCATCTGCACGGGAACGTAACGGTGGTTGAAGGGGATCTTCGGCACCGATTCGTAGTCAAAAAGGTGACGGTAGAGATTCGGCGTTTCTCTCTCCTGCAGGGAGTACTTGTATGCCGACTGTTCGATCAGGTTGGTGTGCTCGGAGAACTCCACGCTTACATTTTCGTTCTGCCATCTCCTGGGCTGCATTTCATTCACGTTCTTTTCACTCTCATGCATTTTTCTGATCCGTTCCTTTCATAAGAATCTTATATCTTGAATTGTTTTTTCTATTATACCACGGAAAATGAATGATGTCAACCGATTTTATGCAAAAACAAAAGATCGAGCCCCAAAAACCACGGAAAGGATGCAAGTTTTTCAGAAAACGCTGCATAATTCCACCGACAGGGCTGCAAAAAACCGCCGCACTTCGTAAAGCACGACGGTAATATTATGAATTACTCTTCGGAAAACCGGGGAAGCTGCCTCTTGATGGCATCAAAGGTCTCGTCACTGATATCGTGCTCGATCTTGCAGGCATCCTTATACGCCGTATCCTCGGAAACGCCCATTTTCATCAGCACCTCAGCGATTATCTCGTGGCGTTCGTACATTCTGAGTGCGATCCCCATACCGGTTTCCGTCAGAATAAGCTCACCGCCATCGTCGATTCGGATATAGCCGTTTTCGCGGAGGTTCTTCATCATTACGCTGATGGTTGGTTTGGAATACCCCAGCTCTGCGGCAACATCCACAGATCGGCACGAGCCGTTTCTTTTGCGAAGCATATATATGGTTTCAAGATAATTTTCCGCCGCCTCGTGTATGACCATGGCAACCTCCCACACTTGTGATATTGTCAATATTATACCATGGAAACGAAAAAAAGTCAACCGCAGGCGGCTAATCCGCCCACTGTGCTTATCTTACCTCCTGCTCCAATGCGTTAAACAGCTCTGAATGGAAAAACTCCTCAAGGGAAATCTCAAGCCCGTCGCAAATTTTCTTGATGGTGGAAACGGTGGTGCTTTGGTTTCGCTCGCTTACAATATTGTTCAGTGTGGATTGTGTGATTCCGCTTATGGTGGCAAGCTTGTTCACGGTAATACCGTGAATATCACACAATTCAAGAATCCTCTCGCGGATTGCGGTTCCAATCGTCATTTTTCTTTCTCCCGATGTACCCTTTTTCTATATGGTACACTTTTTGCGAGAGAAAAATTAACTCAAAAGAGTTGACAAGTGAATAAATATGTGATATAATGTGAAAAATTCAACAGATTATCCCATTACGAAAGCGAAGCATTTGTCGGTACAAGAGACAAACAAAAATACATCTTTAAAGAGGAGGACAAAATGAAGACACTAAAGAGAATTATCGCACTGGTCTGCGTAGTATCGCTGGTCATGGCTTGTGCAGTTGATGTGTTTGCCGCAGGGAGCAGAAAAGGTACAACATACACGGTCACATTCACTGTTACAACCGGAAATTCAAACTCCACTCTGAAAATTGACCCATCAAAAGGTAAAGTCACTGCAACAAAGTGGAAGAATCCTTTCAAAGGAACAACAAAAAGAGTTACACAATCAGCGTATGGAGATTATACAGTAACCGTTTCCGGGCTTGGCTCAAAAAGAATGACAAGCAGAAATGTTACGTTCAAGTTAAAAAAGAGAACTACATACACCGTTACTGTGAAATACAACGGTATAAATTTCTTTGATGTTTCTAACTGTTGGAATGTATCGTGGAAGAAAGCTCCTTCGTGGAAAGCAACATCAAACAACTGGGCTAAAGTATATTAAAACTTACTTGGATTTGATATATACTTCATAGCATAAATACCACGACAAATGCTTCGGTTTAATTATAACAAAAACAAACAACCACAAAAAATTCAAGGGGAGACGCTTCAAAAAGCCTCTCCCCATCATTATTTACTTAACCAGATGTCTCTTGATCTTTCTGCTTGTGGTCTTTTCAAACTCCGTCTTGCGGAACTCCAGCTTGTGAATCTGCTTGAAGGAGGGCAGCTTCTTGTTCAGCTCCGTAATTGCCTTCTGAATGGATGTGCGGATCTCGCTCTCGCTTGCCCCCTCCGCTTTTTCGTAGTTGGGGAAGATTACCGCCACCAGCTTTGTTCCGTCAGCCTCTGTTCTGCCAACCACTACGCTCTCGGCAATAGTTTCGATTCTCTCCAGATATTCCTCGATCTCCTCGGGGAATACGTTCTTTCCGTTATCAAGTACAATAACCGACTTGATTCGTCCCGTAATGTGGATATAACCGTTCTTGTCAAGATAACCGTAGTCACCTGTGCGGAACCACCCGTCATCGGTGAACACTGCCTCATTCGCCTCGGGATTGTTGTAGTACCCCAGCATCACATTGTCGCCCTTTACCAAAATCTCGCCGCAGACATTGCCGTTTTCATCGGTCTGCAAGCCGTCGATCTTTACCTCACAGCAGGGAACCGCAGGGCCGATGGAGCCGCAGATTCTCTTATAGTAAGGTGTTACCGCAACAAGGGGAGCGCACTCCGTAATACCGTAGCCTTCGTAAATGGAAATACCGAAATTCTCAAATGCGGGAATGAGGGAGGGCTCCAGTGCCGCACCGCCGCAGATGATCTTATTCAGTCTGCCGCCGAATGCTTCCCTTACATCGGCGAACACGGTCTTGCTCATGTCGATTCCCACAAAGCTTACCGCATGGGCAATCTTTGAGCCGATGGCGAGCACCTTATCCTTGCCGTTTCGTTTTGCTTCGCTGAGTATCTTCTTGTACATGGTGTTGACAAACAGGGGAACAAGCACCAGACCTGTGGGCTGATACTCCTTGATATTCTTCATTACATGGCGGAGAGAATCGTTGATGCAGATCTTCATACCGTAGTTAATGGCAGCAATACCGCAGGTCAGCTCGTATGTGTGATGGATGGGAAGCACGGACAGCAGAACATCGTCGCCGCTGAAATCAACTGTTGAGCAGGCACTGTTTACCGCCGCAAAAATATTTCGCTGACACAGCATTACGCACTTGGATGTGCCTGTAGTACCTGAGGTGAAAAGCATTTCCGCACAGCGTTCCGTATCGGTATCCGCTTCAAATCCGCCCGCATTGACGATCTCAAGACCGCTTTTCACGATGCTGTCGTAGGAAACGGCTCCTGTTACGGAGGAAAGGTATTCTTCGTCGGCACTCATGGGGATCACATATTTGATGCTCTCATGACCGTCTGCCAGATTGCGGAAGGTCTCATTATATGCGGCGGAGAACACAAATGCCTTTGTATCGACGGAGGCAAGGAACTTTTTGACCTCTCCGGGGTCAAGCTCCTTATCCATGGGAACCGCAGTGTTTCCGGAAGCGATGATTCCCATATATGCCGCAATCCAGTAAGGGGATGTCTCACCCATAACGGCTACACGTTCCCCAACGCCAACCAATGCCTTGATTCCGCAGGAGAAGCACTTTACAAGCTCTACGAAATCCCCGTAGGTGATCTCCTTTTTTTCTCCGTTTTCCTTCCAGACATAAATGATCTTGTCACTGTATGCTGTCAGATTATTCAAAAGATCACCCATATGAAAAGCTTCGGTAAACTTTCTTTCCGTCTTTTTATGGCTGCGAACCTTAAAATTAGACTTCATTTTCAATCTCCAATCTTATCGCTACTCATTTTGATGCTTCTCTGAGAATCACAGTGCCCTCTCGTCAGGCAGATTTTCAAGGTTATGGTCCACAGTTCCGAGAACTGTATAGAAGATATCAAACTGTTCTTCCGTAATTTCGGATGTTACAGATGTTATGGTGTCATCTATGATCGTATTGATCTTTTCCATAACGTCTCTTCCTTTATCTGTCAGGATCAGCTTGTTTTTGTATTTTGTACCTGTCTTATTGCGATACTCAATATAGCCAAGCTCAATCAATTCTCCCGTAACACGGGAAATAAATGCCTTATCAACGGAACAATTCAAAGCCAACTCGGTTCCCGTCAGCCCTTCCTCGGTTTGATTCAGTTGGAACATAAACATAAGGTGCATACTGCGCAGTCCGAATGCCGCCAGCTTTTCGTTTTTGTACTTTTGCAGGGTCTTCGCCATATGCTCAACCGCCATGCAGAATCTTGCATATCTTTTGCCTTCCAAAACAATCTCTCCTATTCCGTTAATCATATTCTGTCCATTTAAAATTGACTTGTCAAAAAGCAGATATATTATACCACCAAAAAGTTGACCTGTCAATGGGATTATTTGACGAAAATAAGGCCGATGAGATATGAATACTCGTCAGAAAGAAGGAAAACAGCATACAAAAAGGCAAACCGGACTGCTGCACCTCAAACATGCGGCAGCCCGATTTCATCAAGAATCCGACTTGTTTTCTTCAGCTTTGGTCTCAGGACACATTACACCCATAGTTGTTTATAATATGGCTGCTTCCTCTTCCGAAACATCAATATAGGGCGTATGAATCAGGTCAATGACAAAATTGCAAACATCCCTTGCGGAGTCGGGCTTCGCCAGCTCTCCCACACACTGCCTCATGGCATCAAGCCTTCCCTCGGATGTAAGCAGTGCATACAGGCATTCTTCAATAGGGGTGGATTTGGATGCACACACAGCGGCGCCGTTATTGACCAGAAATTCCGTATTCCGCTGTTCCTGACCGGGGATGGGATTTACGATCACCATGGGAAGCCCCTTTGCCATGGACTCCGAAGTTGTCAATCCGCCGGGCTTTGTAACAATGCAGTCCGCCGCATCCATTAAAGTAGAAATATAGGTAACAAATCCCACCACTGTCATGCTGTGGTTCAACGTTCCGTCAAGTGCACGGACTTCCTCCAATGCCTCCGTGTTGTTTCCGCACACCACATACATATGAAAATCCTTTTCAATTTCAACCGTGTCGATCCGTTTGACCGTCTCCGCGATATTTCCGTATCCCATGGAGCCGCCCATGACAAGGATCAGCTTTTTCTCCTCATCGAAATCCAACCCCAGCTCCCGTCTGGCCTCGGTTTTTCCGGACTTGACGGTGAATTTCGGATTGATCGGGATGCCGAGGGGCAGAAGCTGTTCCTCCCTGAATCCCTTTCTCAGACCCTGAAATCTCAGCAGTCGGTCGGGAATCACCACATAATCGTTCCGCGTACAGTTTTCCCAGTAGGGATGGAAGGTAAAGTCGGTAAGAATTCCCACCGTGTAGAGACTGAGATTATGCTTCCGCTTCATCATATCCAGTACCATTCCGGCAAAAGGATGCGTAAACACCACCGCATCGTAGGAATCACCCTGAAAAACCGCCCTGAGTTCGTCGGTGAAGATCATGTTGAGTATCTCCATGGGCGAATAATCCTTCAGAAAATTCTTCCGCTTCTCCGCAAGGTCATAACCGATCTTGTACACATTCTTTGCCTTTTCGGTAATGAGAAGGTACCCTTCGGCAATAAATGTGGCAATGGCAGGGGAAACATAATTGATGGTATCAAGGATCTCGCACTCAACACCTCTGCCTTCAAATTCATTTTTCATGGCTTTGGCAGTGGAGTTATGTCCCTCACCTGCCGTAACAGACATAATCAATACTTTCATATAACGATTCTCTCCTAATCAATACTATGCCGTTCAAATGCTTCACAATATTATGTTGCGGTCTTTGGCTTCTTTTTTTCCTTCCCACGGTAATTCTTCCCTTTTTTGATTTGTGTATTCTTTTTCTTCGGGAAATGTTCGCCTTTTGTCTCCCTCGCCTCAAAGGACTCGGTGGGAATCACAGCCCCTTTTCCCTTTTTCTTGTCCGCAACGGAAAAACCAAACTTTCCGAGTACATGGGACAGAGCATAATACTCTCCGTGAGCAAATGCCACAAGATCCGCCCTTTCAAGACATAGTTTCCCGTTCTCGTCTATCAAGGACTCATCTACCGCAATGGAAACAATGTCGCAGAGAAACATATCATGGGACCCCAGCGATATCACATCAAAGACCTTGCATTCAAGTGAAAGTGGAGACTGCGCCAATCTCGGGGCTGCCACCTTTTCCGATTCCTCAAGCACAAAGCCGCACTTTTTTACCTTATCCACACATCTTCCCGTCACAATGCCGCACCAGTCGCAGGTCTCGCACAGCCTTCGGGGAGTCAGATTGATGACAAACTCTCCACTCTCTTTAATAATATTGTAGGAATGTCTTGTGGGGCGCACGGAAATATACGCTCTCGGCGGAATGGTTGAGACGATCCCTGTCCACGCCACCGTGATAATGTTCGCTTTTTCCATCGTGCCGCAGGACACCATTACGGCAGGCAGGGGGCCGAGAAGCGCTCCGCCTTTCCAATTAACTTTTGCCATAAATTCCTTTCACGGGGTAAAAACCCACTCGAAATATCTGTATCTTAAAATCTCTTTTCCAAATCCAATTCAGCGTTCATTTAACCACCGCGCAATGCAGACTCAAACTCTCTGAGTGTCAGTGCATGATTGAGTCTGTCGCGAATCTTTGCAGACCCGGGAATGCCTCTGATAAAGTGTGCGGCGCGGCCCCTTGATTCACGAATACCGCAATGCTCGCCCTTTTCCGCCACAACCTCTCTGACCATGCGGCAGGCCATATCGATAATCTCATCGAGGCTCTTCTCTGCCGACTCACCCTTGAATTCACGAAACAGCCACGGATTCCCGAGGGCGGCGCGGCCTATCATAACCTCGTGACACCCCGTCGTCTCCATCATTCGGACACCGTCAGCATAGGAGGCAATGTCTCCGTTTCCCACAACCACGCATTCGTCGAATTCGCGCACCGCATCCACCACGGCTTTTATCACCGCAGGGTCGGCGCCCGGTCCGTAAAGCTGTTCCTTCGTCCGACAATGACAGATCAGCCGACGCACTCCCACTGATGCAAGGGCATAGGCGAGCTCGGGAGCGTTTACGGAGTCTGAGTCCCACCCTGCGCGCATTTTCACGGAAAGTTCCGCACCGTATCCGGCACACACCTCCGCCACACGGGCTGCCACATTCACTGCATTTTCAATATTCCGCATCATGGCAGAGCCGTCCCCGTTTGATGTTACCTTTCTCACGGGGCAGCCCATGTTGATATCGATCCCACGGGGCTGAGCCGCATACCGACAGCCCTTGAAATTACGGGAAAGAAGCATCTCAGCCGATCTCGCCATCATAACGGGGTCGTGGCCGAATATCTGCAGAAAGCAAGGCGCCTCTCCCTCGCCGATGGCCGCCAACGCGGCTGTCTTTTCATCCTTCATGCACATGGCAACGGAGGAGATCATCTCGCTTATGGTGTAATCTGCGCCCATCTCCCCGCAGATCCTGCGGAATACAACATCCGTAAATCCTGCCATGGGAGCAAGCGCCGCTGTGATTTTTTCATCCATAATCTTCTCTCGATAAAATAAAAGTTGCGCAAGGAAAATTCTCGGGAGTGGGGCAGTTCGCTTGCAACTCTAACTGCGCGTTGTTCCCACTCGCTCCTCACGGGTCTTGTTGAAGGAACGAAGGCATAGCTTTGCCGCTATATGAGGCAGCGGTGCAAAAATCACACCTGCGAAAAACTCGGGAATCAGCGTAATTGTGAGCATATCAATAATGTTGATGTCCCCCACCGTTGCCGCAAGAATAATAGCTGTAATAATAACTCTTGCCGCCTGGGAAACAAGGGTGTAGACTGCTCTCACAGCCACGGAGTCCCTCAGATAGTGTACGGTCAGAATGCCGCAGATATACCCGGCAGGCATATAAAGCAACGGCAGAAGTGTAACGGACGAGCCGCCGAGGGATTCAATGACAAATGCTGCCGCAATGCCGACGATCGCCCCCCATTTTTCCCTTTCCGTCATGGAGATTGCCACAACAAGAGGAAGGATAAGGTCGGGAACGGCGCCAAACGGCTTGAATTTTGTAAAGATCGTTGTCTGAAGAAGGGAGAACAGCACCACAAGAACACCGCATACGATTCCCTTCAGAATACTGTCCCACTCTACGGAAAAACCCAGCCGCCAGCCCTTGAATCGGTCGCCGAAGCTCTCCCGCATATCAATTTCATTTTCCCTGATTCGGGAGCGAATGTGCTCGTCACCGTTTCCGTTCGGTAAAAATCCCATTTTCCCCTCTCAGTTCCGCCCTACACCGGGAGATTCCTCTCCCTCGGCGTAGAGATCATAGTTGGTGATAATCATAACATCGGTAAGGTCGGAAAAATCCACGGCACAGCGCACCTTTACATTAAGTCCGCGCGTGTACTCGTTTACACCGATCTCATCCACATAACCGATAACAAGTCCCCTCGGATAAACGCTTCCGTATCCGCTTGAAAGCACACGGTCGTCCACTTTCACATCCGCGGTGACGGGGAGATAATTCATTTCACATAATCCGTCGGCGGAGAGCTCAAACTTTCCCTCCACAACGCCTGCCTCGTCCGTCCTCTCAAGGAACGCACCCACGGAGGACTGGGCTTCCACGATGGTGGTCACTTTGCACCAGTTATAGCCCACCTCCGTCACCCTTCCGACAATACCGATGGAGGTAACAACGGGCATATTCCGCTTGATTCCGACACCTGAGCCCACATCAAGGGTAAGAACGGAGGCATAATTGCCGCTTTCCCGTCCCGTCACGGATGCCGGCATCATTTCAAAATCGGTATGCTTTACTTTCAAATCGAGGAACTCGCTGAGCCAGGCATAGGCATCCTCAAGCTCCTTTGCATCGTAGATCTGAGCCTCAAGCTCCGACACACGCTCCTTCAGCGCCACGTTTTCGTCCACGATCTCGTCGAATTTATAAAAATATGATATAAATCCGTCAATGGCCTCCGCGCCGTAATTAAAAACCTTCTGCATGGGAGTCAGCGCGGTCCCCACCATATCACGGAATACGAAGCCGATCCCCATGCTGTAAAACACTGTGGGGACGATGGTTACAAGGAGGGTGATGACCGATATTATGTAAAAAAATTTGTTTTTGAAAAATTGTTTCATTTTCTCTTTCTCGATAGTTAAATCTGCATATTGGATGTGAGGTGAGTGGGATGCAGTTTAGTTTCTGTTTACGCCAAGGTCGGGACGTCGAGGACGTCGTCCCCTACAAGGTTACCCTCGTCAAACACAGTCTCCCCGATGTGGGTCGTCTTTACCCACAATTTAAACTGCAGTGTATACCCACAAATCCCGTCTCCTCGTTGGAGAATTTTCCGTCAGGGAAATTCTCGGATATGGGTCATCTTTTCCCACAATTTAAACTGCAGTGTATACCCACAAACCCCGTCTCCTCGTTGGAGAATTTTCCGTCAGGGAAATTCTCGGATATGGGTCATCTTTTCCCACAATTTAAACTGCAGTGTATACCCATAAACCCCGTCTCCTCGTTGGAGAATTTTCCGTCAGGGAAATTCTCGGATATGGGTCATCTTTTCCCACAATTTAAACTGCAGTGTATACCCATATCGGTTATCTGGCGCGGAATTTGACGATATCGCCGAAGTCGCTCAAACTTTCGATGATCCTGCCCAGTCCCACCACTACACTGTCTATGGGGGATTTTGCAATGACTGTGCGGATTCCCGTGATTCGGGAGATCAGAAGATCAAGTCCCGCTAACATGGCGCCGCCGCCCGAGAGCATGATGCCCGTGTCGTAAATATCCGATGCAAGCTCCGGGGGTGTGTTTTCAAGGGTCGTGCGGATGATCTCCACAATGTGCTGTACTTCGTCTCCCATAGCCTCTCTGATCTCGGGAGATGTTACTCTGATAATAGCCGGAAGTCCATTCAGGAGGTTTCTTCCCCTCACTTCCATCTGCCCCTTGTCAGCCGCAGGATGAACACTGCCGATGCGCTTCTTCAGCATTTCTGCCGTGGTGTCGCCGATGAGCACATTGTACTTTCTTTTTATGTAGGACACAATGGCCTCGTCAAGCTCGTCTCCGGCAACTCTGCTGGAATTGGACAGCACAATGCCGCCGAGAGCAAGAACTGCCACCTCCGTGGTGCCGCCGCCCATGTCAACGATCATGCAGCCTCTCGGGTCCTCCACCCTGAGTCCGCTTCCGATAGCCGCCGCAATGGGCTCCTCCACCAGCGCAACAGACTGGGCGCCTGCCTCCAGCGTCACATCCTCCACCGCACGCTTTTCCACCTCTGTTACGCCGTGGGGAATGCATACTACTACCTTCGGTCTGCTCATGATGGTATTTCCCGATACCTTTTTGAAATAATGGCGCAGCATTGCCGCCGTAATGTCGTACTCCGCAATCACTCCGTCCTTCAGGGGCCGCATGGCAACGATGGAGCCGGGGGTCTTGCCGAGCATCATCTTCGCCTCACTGCCCACAGCCACAGCTCGCCTTGTTCTCGCTTCAACGGCAACAACGGAGGGCTCTCTCAGCACAATGCCCCTTCCCTTTACATAAACCAGGGTATTCGCCGTACCAAGGTCGATTCCTATATGTTTCATAGTCACTCCAATGTGTATATATAAAATTCAAAATTTATCTTCCGCACACTTCACGAAGGGTGGTGTATACCCACTGAACGGGCAGACCAACAATGTTGAAGTAATCCCCGTCAATGCGGGGCACAAAAACGGACGCACCTTCCTGAATACCGTATGCCCCTGCCTTGTCATAAGGGGAGGATGAGTCGATGTAGTCGTAAATCTCCTCATCCGTAAGCTCCCTGAACCACACATCGGTGGAAACGTGCCCTGTTGTGAATACTCCGCTTGCCGCAACGGTGCATCCTGTAATCACACGATGTCTGCCCCCTGAGAGGAGCTTGATCATACGATAAGCATCTGCCCTGTCCTTCGGCTTTCCAAGCACTTCCTTTGTTTCGGGTGCGTAAACCACGGTATCCGCCGAAAGGAAAACCGCATCCTCACCACCCCAAGCAGCACAGGCGCATTCCGCCTTCAGCCGTGACAGTGCCTCCACATATTTTTCGGGCTCGCCGATGGCGTATGCAACAGAGGATTCGTCCGCATCGGTGACAAAAATCTCGTGCGCCAGCCCTGCCATGGTCAAAAGCTCATCCCGTCTCGGGGATTTTGATGCCAGAATCAGCCGTTTTCCGTTTAATATATCCATGTTCTTAACATTCTCCGCTTTTTAATCGTTATTTTTTCGCGATCAGCCTTCCGAGAAACAGGGACAGCGCGATAAAGATCACCGAGGACACCGTAAGATGAAGATTGATGCCGAAGGTGAGTCTGACTACGTTCAGATCAAGCACGAAGGGTGCCTCCGTTCCAAAGGAAAGACCGTATGAAAGCCAGCTTAGAAATGGCACCCCCGATGTGAGCTCCGCCGCCATTGAGCCGATGACCACACCAACGCAGACAAGAAATGCATTAAGCCAAAATCCGTTTTTCCTCATGTCAGCCCTGCTTTCCCGTACTGCCGAAGCCGCCGTCCCCACGCTCTGTTTCCGAAAGAGCGTCTGCCTCTTCAAATTCCGCCGTCACAACGGGCACGAACATCATCTGAGCCACTCGTTCGCCTGCCTTGACGCGGTATGCATCACCTGTATTGTTAATAAGCCCTACCACGATCTCGCCGCGATAATCGGAATCCACAACTCCCACACCGTTTGCAAGGGCTATACCATGCCTCACCGCCAATCCGCTTCTCGCAAAGAGCAGCACAGCCACCCCGTCTGCCTCAACGGATATTCCCGTGGGCACCATGGCACGGCCTCTTGCCGGAATCAGCACATCCTCGCATGACACAAGGTCACAGGCAGCGGAGCCCGGTGTTTTGTACTCCGGAATCACCGCATTCTCGCGCAGTTTTTTTATTCTGACTTTTATTTTATCCATTTTAATCTGCCTCACAGCCTCTTCATATCCTTTTCCGGTGCGGCATATCCGTTTTCGTATCCTTCCAACACTTCCGCGATCTCCGCCGCCGTCTCATCCGTAAACATAAAGTGCATGGATGACATATTGCGGATCTCGCCAAGCCTGTCAGCCATCCATATCTTTCTCGAATTATAAATCACCGAGCGACAACTTCCATCGGAGAATACAGGGAAGCGCTCTCCCTTTCTGTCGGTAAGTGCTGCTCTGCATGGCTTGTCCTTTCCCCTCAGTGCACAGCCACCGTCGGAGACAAAACATCGCTCCGTGAGCATCAGCGGTATTCTTCCGTAAACCGTCACGGCGCAGGGATAAGATAAATCTCTGATGGCAGGCAGCTTCAGCTCAGGTGAGATCACCGCCGCCGTAAGCCCCATTCCGTACCACGCCTCAAGCGCCTCGCTGTTTGTCAGATTCAGTCGGAAGGAGCCGTCTGCCTTCAATCCTGCCTCCATCGCCGAGCGAAGCTGACCGAGGGTATTTACCATAACCCTTGTACAGCCTGCTTTTTTGAGGGATTCAAGAATCCGCGCGGTTTCTCCGTCATCATACACGGCAGCCGGCAGAAGTGCGCATATCTCCGCACCCTTTTTTGCCTTGTCTGCTGCCGTAAACTGACGCCACGGGACATATATCCTGTCAAAAAAAGCTCTCATTTCCTCCGTGATCCCACGGGCAAACAGCACCTCGCAGGTTTTCTCTCCCATCACGGGGGATGTCTCGGGCTTTCGGAATCCGCCGATGTCACGCTCTGCTGTCGGGGAGCCTGCCCCAATCTGTGCCGTCAATTTCTCAAGACATTCCCGTCTTAAAACATTCAGCCCCGACACGGGATAATAAAGCCCGTCCTCTATGCTGAAGCGAATGTCGTTTTTGTCAAGAACAAAGGGTGTTCCCCCGAATTTTGTAAGATTCTTTGCCGCAGATTCTTCCGTAACCGCCGCCTGTGAAGCTTTCTCGGGAATCCCACCTTCAACGGATGCCGATACGTCCCCCAATTTCAGCGTAAATCGGGCAGGGGCATCGGAGCGAAGGGAAAACTCCGCCGTGAGCCTCCTTCGTCTGTGGGAAAAGTCATATTCAGCCCCACTCGCCGCAGATTCCGCATCCTCGGGGCGCACGCCAAGCATTTTAGCATAATTTCCCGTGAAATATCCGTCCGTGAAACCGTCTCTTGAAAAGAGTGAATCCAGATATTTGATCTCGTCCTTCGTGGCTGCTCGTCTCTCGTCAAGGAGTTTTCTGTAAACGGAGGTCACACCGTACACATAGGCGGCACTTTTCTGCCTTCCCTCAATTTTGAGAGATGCCGCCCCCGAATCAATAATCTCGGGAATGTGAGAGGCAAGGCACATATCCTTCAGGCTGAGAGGATACCGTGACTTCACCGTTTTCATGTCCTCCGAATCCCTCTCCACACTGTACATCATGCGGCAGGGCTGAGCACACTCTCCACGGTTTCCGCTTCTGCCGCCCATTGCCCAGCTCATCAGACACTGCCCCGAATAAGATACGCAATGAGCTCCGTGAATGAACATCTCAACGGCAATGGGGGAGTTTTCGCACACCCGTCTGAGATCACGCTCGTGAAGCTCACGGGGAACCACCATTCTGGAAAAGCCCAGTGTTCGGAGCATTTCTCCGTCATGTGCGGTAGCAAGGGACATCTGTGTGCTGGCATGAAGCTCAAGGGTGGGATAGTGGGGCAAAATCTCCCTCACCACAGCAGAAGCGATACCCATATCCGCCACGATCAGCGCATCGGCACCGTATTCCGCGAGGGAACGGCAAAAATCGAGAACCTCCGCCATCTCAATATCGCGAACTCTGGTGTTCACGGTAATATAACATCTCACACCGTAGCCGCGGCAGAATGCGATGGCTTCCCCAATCTCATCCGAGGAAAAATTCTTTGCCCGCATTCTGTTTGAAAACCCGGAGCCTCCGAAATATACCGCATCCGCACCTGCCGCCACCGCTGCTTTTAACGCCTCGGGTGAGCCTGCGGGACTGAGGAGCTCGGGAAGTTTCTTTTGATGCTTCATACGCTGCCCTTTCCTGTGGTTTGTGGGAAATACAAAATTCCGGTTTTAACCGTTGTTGCCGGAGCCGCCTCTCAGCAAGGACTCAATATAACGGAGCTTATCCTCCTTGGTCTGCCCTTCTGCATCTCCCTTTTTCCTCGTCTCCAGATACTTCTCAAGGGTGCGGATCTTATCCTCTGCCCTGTCGTCCCCCGTGGCGCGAAGCATCTCTCCGAGCTGTTCCATGTTCAAGTGGCCGCCCTCCGCTTCCAGTTCCTTTACATAAGCAGTATCATTCTCATCAAGAGGAATGCCTGCCTGCTGCTTCAGCGCAATGATCTCCTCGCGAAGTCGGCGCATATTGGAATCATAGATCGCCACCTGCGCCTCAAGATTTATCATGCGCTTCTCCGCCTTCAGCATATCACTGCAGAAGTCCACTGCACAAAGGAGTGCCGCATCGGTACGATTCACACGATAGTTCGCCCTGGTCAGTGCCATCATCCGTTCGTTTACTTTATCCGCAACCGCATCCACAAACACATCGGTCTCATCTGTCACCAGAGAGAGCTGTGCTCCTGCGATATTTACCGTAACCTTCTTTTTTGTTCTGTTTTCCATAATTGATCTCCATTCTCACGGCAAAACCTACCCATGATAATATGATTCATTTCATTATAATATATTTCCCGTGAAAAAAAAAGGGGTATTGCGTGAATATTTCAAAAAAAATACGCCCTCGGCTTTACCCGAAAGCGTTATTTTATCACTTTCCCATCTTATTTACCACTGCAGACCAGGGAATAAACAGGGCGAGAAGTACAAATGTGGGTGCCATTATCACATACCATGCAAGAAGCATGACCGCGCACACCGCATGGAGCACCATCAGCACCGCCGCCGCAAGGATGCACCATTTTCTGAGATGCGGTCTTTTCATTGCATTGATTCCCAAAAGCCCGAGGGGCACCGACAAAGCCTCGACCACAATGGCAAAAATATATGCGGATGTCACCCCCTCTGCCGCAATTCCTATACCGAGACAGGAAATGCAGGGCATGAGATACATAATAAGACCGATGCAGGTAAACACATACCGATTGACTTCCCCCTCGGGAGCGCCCTTGTTTTTCTTATTCATTCCGTTCATTACGATCACCTCAACTGCGTTTCATGGAAACTATTATATTCAGTATACCGCACTTCTCCCCCTTTTGCAAGAGTGATATGTGAATTTATCCGGAATTTTCCGCCGCACCCCATCATAGAATAGAGTGAAAATCAAAATCCAAAGAAAGGATGCGATGCTCTCTCTTTTTCGGGTCAGCGTCGTACTTGAAAAAATGAACGAAAGAAACTATGTCCCCGAAGGAATGCTCGCGAAAAACACGGAAAACACCATGTACCTCTGCAGCAGGAAGGGTCTGGAGACCGCCATGCATCAGGGAAAAATTTTAGAATCCACCGCTGTCCTCTGCGATTGCCAGACCATGCAGCTTCAGGTGGATCTCGGCGAGGTAAAGGGGATCATGGAACGGGAGGAATCCGTGTGGTCTCCCGATGGCTCACCTGTCCGCGACATCGCCATTATCACCCGTGTGGGCAAGCCCGTTCAGTTCAAAATAAAGTCCTTCCGACACAACGAAAGAGGAGAAACTATCGCCATCCTGTCCCGAAAAGATGCTCAGAGAGAGTGCTTCCGCAATTACATAAACACCCTCTGCTGCGGCGATATTATTCCCGTCAGGATAACACATCTTGAACCCTTCGGCGCTTTCTGCGACATCGGCGGCGGCATTATTGCCCTTCTCACCGTGGATTCCATCTCCGTTTCACGGATTTCCCACCCTGCCGATCGCTTTGAGACAGGGGAATATATCATGGCTGTTGTAAAACAGATCGATCGCGACACGGGACGGATCTACCTGAGCCACCGCGAGCTCCTGGGAACATGGGAGGAAAATGCAGCCTGCTTCTCCCCGGGGCAAACCGTTACGGGAATCGTTCGCTCTGTGGAAGATTACGGTGTGTTCGTGGAGCTTTCCCCGAATCTTGCCGGTCTTGCGGAGCCGACAGATGCGGTTTCCCCCGGAGACGCCTGCTCCGTTTACATAAAAAGCATCATTCCCGAGAGAATGAAGATCAAGCTGGTACTCATCGACAACTGCGGCTCAGCGGAGGTTCGCCCATGCCGATATTTTGTTGACACAGACCGGATCATGCACATCGATAAATGGGTCTACTCCCCTCGCTCATCCAAAAAGGTAATAGAGAGCACCTTCGACGACGACCTTCTCGATTGCCAGACAGCCATCGAACGCTGAAAAAGCACAAAATCCTCCGAAACCTCCATAATAAAAGTTTTAAGGGGGTTTTAGGGGGATTTTTTTCAAAAAATCCTCCTAATCGTTCCCCCATGCGAACCTTTTTGGTGTATAATGTGTCATATAGGTGTCACTAGTGAAAAGGAGGCGGCAGCATGACAGACGACAAAACCGTGGTATCAATGGTCAAAGGCGGAAATACGGACGCGTATTCTCTGCTGGTGGAGAAATACCAAACAGCATTATACCGCATTGCACTCGCCATCCTCCACGAACCCCACGAGGCGGAGGACATTCTTCAGGATGCCTTTATTCAGGGCTACCTGAAAATCGATTCTCTCCGATCTCCCGAACACTATTACCCGTGGATGGTACAGATATTGAAAAAGCGGTGCTTCAACGCCCTCTCCCGAACAAAACGGACGGAATCCGAAGAGATCCACGCGGAATATATAGAGTCCCTCTCCGACGACACCCCCACCCCCGAATCCATCCTCATCATCGGGGAGGGGGAGGGCGGCATAGAACGTGCCGTTTCGGCTCTTCCCGACCATCTCCGCGAGACCGCACGGCTCTTTTTCCTCCACGGAATCAAACAAAAGCAGATCTCAGCCCATCTGGGTGTGCCCATCGGAACGGTGAAACGTCGCATCCACGATGCAAAGATCCGACTGAGAAAGGAGCTTGACACCATGAAAGACACCAATACCTCAAAACTCACCGACAACTTCACAACCCGTGTTGCGGAGAAGATCGCAGAGCTTGAAAACTACAACAAGATCCACGGCTCCGCTGTGGGCTTCGATGCCGCATACCGAGACACGCTGAACCTCATCGGCGAGCTGTCCGACAAGGGGGAAGCGGCGGTCATGGCGGCACGGGCAACCAAAACCGCATACCGCGCCGATTCCGAAAAATATGTGGATGAAGCGCTGGAATGCGGCATAAAAAACAACGACCCCCTCCTCCTTGCCGATGCCTATCTTACGAAATGGGGAGATTTCAGAAACAACTATGAGGAAAAGCTGGCATATATAGAAAACACCGTACTCCCCACCCTCACCTCACTCCCCGATACCGCCGAAAAATTCGCCGCCATAGGCAGACTCCTCTTTTGGGCATACTACTCCGCCATGCGGATCGAGGATATAGAGCGAGCTGAAAAGTACCTGAAGCAGGCAAAGGAACTGCTTCTCGGGCACGCTCACCTGCTCAAAAATGAAGAGGAAGGCGGAAATGTTTTCCAATATTACTACACAAACCCCCGGGCATATTACCTCTCCATGGCAGCCTGTGCCGAAGCCGGAGAAATTGACATGGAAAAGCGGAAAAACTGCCGATTCCGTGAGGAAACCCATTCCACAAGCATCACTTCCCACGGCTGGAGAAAAGAAAACGGCAATCTGAGGCTGGAATTTCAGCCGGGCTTCCATCTGTCCAAAGGAAACAACGGCCGCTATACGGATGAAATTTTCTATTACGCAGCCTGCAGCGGAGACGGCTGGTTCTTCCCTCACACGGATGCTGTGGGAGAGACCGAGGTGGTCAGAAACAAATATGACCAATTCGATACGGTGCAGAGCATAGTATCCAAAACGGAAACCGTCATGACCCCGGCAGGTGTATTTGAAAACTGTCTCCATATCCGAAAGACCAATGACCGCGATACCTACGATATCTGGTACGCAGACCGTGTGGGTATCGTCCGCTATGACAGCACGGATTCCGGAACAACTGCCTCCTTTCTTCTGACCCGTCACGAAATAAAGGGGGGCGAAGGATATATGCCCCTTGCGGTGGGAAACCACTGGCAGTATACCAACATAAGCACCCCCGAGGGTATTGAGGGAACCGCTGAGTACACCGTTGTGCGGAATGATGAAGATTTCGTCTATCTGACCTCCAACACCGAAAGCGGAATCCTGAATGACGCTCCCTCAGATGCCCCCGACATTCTGCTGATGGAGGCAGATCGGTTCGTTGAGGACGACAACTGCGACCGCAACGACTACGACAGCTATCGGCGTATCATGGAGCAGATCATCATGGCGAACAAAAGCCGCGAATCCGTGGAGATCGCTCTCAATGCCGCAGACTATCTGAAGGAACGAAAGGGTTACGCCGATGGGTATTACCGCTTCCTCCCATCCTCCTGCAACATGAGCACCATCTCCAGGGCAAAGGGAAAGGTCACCTACAACGAGTGCGCCGTACACAGCATCTCCACGGGCCGATGGGGCACAAGAGGGGATGCGGAAAACCGTATCTTCGGCGCCAAGCCCTTCCGCTATCCCGACATTATAGCAGGATGTATCTGGAACGACGACTGGGTAATCGGCTATACGGAAGCGAAAAAAATGCCCTGGGATGAGATGGAGTACACCCTCACCGTAGGGGACGGCGGCTCCGTTACAACAAAAGCAGGTACTTTCTCAGACTGCCGGAAAGTGACCATCACCTGCGAGGCGAAGGAGAAGGAGGGGCACTATTACTTCTTCCAATACACCCACTGCGGTGTTAAGGAATACTGGTACGCGCCCGGTGTGGGTATCGTGTACCACCGCTGCAAGTGGGGCCCCTGCGAAAGTGAATGCGAACTCACCGACTACAACACCGTTTCGGGTGATGGGGAATATATGCCCGTTTACATCGGCAACCGCTGGTGCTACGAGGAGAAGAACCTCACCCGTGAGGGGTACATTGCGCGGCGCGACTACGGAATTGTCTCCGGAATGAACGACACCTTCCTGATGCGGGACAATCAGATGTTTGTGTATCTCGGTACCGAAGCGGAATATGAGGCATGGAAGGAAGACGGCTGCCCCGTAAAGGAATAAAAAAAACGGATGCCGCATTTTGGAGCTTTTCTCCTTAATGCGGCATCCTCTTTATTGATTTTTTTGTCCTTTATCAAAAAATTTTCTCAATCCCCATTCTCTTCATCAGCCCCCCACGGATGCTTGACCCCATGCAGCTTGTACCCCACCATGGTATCCACATTCGCCATATGGATGCTGTTGAAAATATTCTTCTCCACATCGGGATTGGTCTTTTTCAGTTCACGAATAAGCCGTTTTGTCTCGCGCCTCTTTGACTTGTCCTCGTCCATTACCTCCGATTCCGTCATCCGACAGGCGCAGGCGAGAAAATCAAGGCTATTATGCTTCGCCCAGCTGATAATATCATCCTCATGCACCTTATACAAGGGACGGATCAGCTCCATGCCGGGGTAGTTTGTGCTGGGCAGCTTCGGGAGCATCCCTTGAATCTGGGCGCCCCACAGCATTCCCATCAGCGTGGTCTCGATCACGTCGGAAAAGTGATGCCCCAGGGCGATCTTGTTGCAGCCCTTGCTCTCCGCATAGCTGTACAGGTGTCCTCGCCGCATTCGGGCACAGAGATAGCATGGATTCTTCTCCGTTTTCTCCGTCACACCGAAGATATTTGTTTCAAATATGTCAATAGGGATCTCCAGTTTTTCCGCATTCTCGCAGATCTTCGCCCGATTCGCCGCACTGTACCCCGGATCCATTACGATGTAGCACACCTCAAAGGGATAGTCGGAATAACGCTGAAGCTGTTTCATCAGTACGGCAAGAACAGCGGAATCCTTCCCCCCCGACATACAAACGGCAATACGGTCCCCTTCTTTTATGAGTCCATACTCCTTGATCGCTGAAACAAAGGGGGACCAGATCCGTTTTCTGTATGTTTTCAGCAGACTCCGTGTGGCGAGATAGGCTGTGCCGGTCTCGTTGGGTCTTGATGTTTTTGTGGTTTCTTCGTTCATATCGTTCCTTATCTTCCGTCCGATTTACAGCATTTGCCTGCGGCAATATCCTTGATTATCTCGCCTGCAATTATGAGCCCCGACACACCGGGTACAAATGCCGTAGACCCCGGGGGGATTTTTTTTCGCTCACCGTTTTCGTCCGTTTCCACTCTCGGGCGAAGTGCAGGCTCCTTTGAGTATACGCATTTCAGGGAATCCACCCCGCGTTTCCGCAGTTCACGCCGCATGACAGCCGCTAAAGGACACACCGATGTTTTGTAAATATCCGTCACCTCGAAGGCGGTCGGGTCTAATTTGTTTCCTGCCCCCATGGCGGAAATCACGGGTACACCTGCCGCTTTTGCTTCTGTAATAAGGGAGATTTTTCCGGAGACCGTATCGATGGCATCCGCAACATAGGTGAATTTTGTAAAGTCGAAGGTGTGGCTGTTTTCGGGAAGATAAAACTCCCGTCTCTCGTGAACGATGCACTCGGGATTTACCGAAAGAATACGCTCCGCCGCCGCCTCCGTCTTATATTTGCCGAGGGTGTCGTATGTGGCAACGATCTGTCGGTTGATATTGGATTCGGAAACCACATCGGAATCCACCAAAGTCAGCTCCCCTACTCCCGACCTTGCCAGCGCCTCCGCAATATGCCCCCCAACACCGCCGATGCCAAATACCGCAACATGGGCAGCCTTCAGA
>SVSU01000016.1 GCA_015064135.1 Oscillospiraceae bacterium | reverse complement strand
TCTGCCAGCATATTCTGGAACTTACCGAACATCTTTGCCGCATGGTAAAGCTGCATGGGATCCTGAACCTCATCGTAAGACACCGCATTGTCGATAAACTTGTAAACACGGTAATACTCTCCGTCCTCAGCCTTATAGTACGATTTGCCGTCCTTCGCCGGGATCAAGGTCAGTGTTTCACGATCCGGGTCACCGCCCGCATCCACGATCTTTTTGCGGAGAAATTCCGTTACATTCTGAATGTTTTCCATCACATCCTCGGGGCGTGTGAATACATTCTTGTTGATCTTCTGCAGAATGTAACTGGGGGAGGATCTCACGATAAACGTATCGTTGATATGCCCGTTTCCGTAGGAGGAAGGTTCAGCCTGAAGGTCAAAATTCTGTAAGATCTTGCTGTAATCCATTATAAAACTCCTTATCGTTATTTTTTAAAGGTGAAACCGCCTTTTCTCATTATACATAATATATATCATAACACACTTTTTGGAAAAAGTAAAGGAAAAACGAATTATATTTTCAAAATAACAGAACAATTTGAAAAGATTTTCCCGAAATTCGCTTATTCTCTTGACAAAATGGCGGCAGGATGGTAACATTAAGAATACCGGCAAATATAAGGAAAGGAGAGAATCCCCGTGAAAATCACCTGTCTCGGACACAGCGGATTTGTTGTGGAAACCGAAAAATTCAATTTTGTTTTCGACTACTACAAGGGGGAGATCCCCGACCTTTCCCAACGGAAAGAGACATTTGTTTTCATCAGTCACAGACATTATGATCACATGAACACCGATGTTTTCGCTTTGTCAAAAAACATGAAGAGAGTGAAATACATCCTCTCCTCCGATATTCCCACAGCAATTCTCGAGGAACACGGCGTCCGGGATTATATCATGGTATCTCCCGGGAAAAGGCTCCAACTTGAAACGGGACGCGGCAGATTAAAAATCAGAACCATCCCTTCAACGGATGCAGGAGTAGCGTTCATTGTAAGTACAAAAAATGAAACCCTGTTCCATGCAGGGGATCTGAATCTGTGGCTTTGGGACGGTATGTCCGAGGAGGAGGTCTACAACATGACCGCCGCCTACAAGGAATACACATCCGTTCTCAGAAAATACCAAATTGATGTGGCTTTCCTCACCCTTGACAACAGGCAGAAGCAGTATGCCTTCCTGAACATCGACTATTTTATGCGCCGTTTCAAGATCGCACACTGCATCCCCATGCACTATTCCGGCTCCACAAAGATATGCGATGTTCTGAAAGATTCCGATATGTCCATCGATTACAGAGACCGCATTATCAAACTGAAGCCATTCCGATATGTAACTATATAAAAAGGATATACACAATGGAACTGAAAGGCAAAAAAATCGTCGTCCTCGGTGACAGCATCACCCAGGGAATCGGCGTTGAAAAGGAAGAAAACTTTTTCACAAACCGTCTCGCAAAAATGGGAGAGTGCACCGTCATCAACCACGGCATCGGCGGTACCCGTATGGCGAAGCAGACAAATCGTTATACACCCGAATTTGACGACCATGACTTCACCATCCGCGTGGAAAAGCTGGAAGAGGACGCAGACATCGTCATCGTATTCGGCGGCACCAACGATTTCGGTCACGGCGATGCTCCCCTTGGCGATCCCTACAACAGAGACCCCTATACATTCTATGGCGCGCTCCATCAGATCATGACCCGTCTCTACGACCGCTTCCCCGGGAAAACCGCAGTGATCATGACCCCCATCCACCGCGTTGACGAATACCGTTTCTACCCCGACGGCAATCTCCGCCGCCAGCTGAAAACCTATGTGAACATCATCCGTGAAATGGCAGAACGCTACTCTCTGCCTCTCCTTGATATGTATGCTTCAAGCGGCATTCAGCCCGAGGTTGACTCCTTCCGCGAAGCCTACTGTCCCGACGGCATCCACCCCAACGATGCGGGTCACGAGATCATCGCAAACAAAGTATACGCTTTCCTGAAGGCGTTGTAATATTATTCTACATAAAGGAAATATCATCATGGAACTGAAAGGTAAAAAAATGGTTGTCCTCGGCGACAGCATCACAGAAGGCAGAGGCACATCATGCCCGGAAGCACTGTATCATGCTCTTGTGGGCAAATGGGGCGAATGCAGAGAAGTGGTAAACCACGGTATCAGCGGAACCCGTTTCGCAAAGCAGATCCACCCCGAGCCCGAGGGCTCCACACACGACCTGGACTTCTGCCTCCGCGTAAACGAGCTTGATGAGGATGCAGATATCGTCATCGTATTCGGCGGCACCAACGATTACGGCCACGGAGATGCTCCCATCGGTCAGTTTTTCAGCCGCGATCCCTACACCTTCTACGGTGCGGCGCATTACATCATGACCCGTCTCCACCAGCGTTTCCCCGGAAAAACCGTGGTTATTATGACACCCCTTCACCGTGTAAACGAGTTTGCTCCCGACTCAAACGGTGAGTCCCTCAGAACCTATGTAAACATCATCAGGGAGGTTGCGGAGTATTACGCCATCCCCGTTCTGGACCTCTACGCCACAAGCGGCATCCAGCCTGCGCTTGACTGCAACCGCGAGATGTTCTGCCCCGACGGGCTCCATCCCAACGATGCGGGTCACGTACTCCTTGCCGAACGTCTTTACGCTTTCCTGAAGGCTTTGTAAGAGGAGATTTATCATCAAAAACAAAACAGCCCTGCCTCAACCCAATCGGAATGTCAGAAATTCTTCCGAAGGGTATGTGGGGGCTGTTCTTTTTGTTGCCTCGTGGGAAATTTATTCTCCCTTGATATCATCGGGGGAGCTCAATCTCGCCCTCCGCTTTCTCAAATGCCATGATCTCCCGGCGAATCAGATACAGAATCTCACCGTTTCCCGAACGACCGTAATACTTTGCGATATAATGCAGCTTATAGTGCAGTTCAGCGTCGATTTCGATTCCGAGGTGCTTGTTTTTTTGTTTCTCATCACAGCAAACTCCAATAAAGTTTTGTTCAAAGCAGCGCCAGAACTTCTTCCACATTATCCGCAAGCACCCGAGCACCGTTTTCCCTTAATTCAGCCTCGGTGCGGAAGCCCCATGTAACGGAAATGCAGTCGATCCCCGTGTTTTTCGCCGTCAGTATATCTACCTCGGAATCTCCGATATAGCAGCAGCGCTCCTTCGCCGAGCCCAGCTCCTTTATTGTTTCAAGAACCATATCGGGGTGGGGCTTTCGCCTGATGCCGCGGCTCTCCATCTCGCCCATTGCGAAGGGAATGAGGGGGAAGCACTCGGCACACAGGCTCTTTGTCGCCGCATCCTGCTTGTTTGACACCACCGCCAGCTTGTATCCGTCCTCTCTGAGTTTTGCAATCAGCTCCATGACCCCGTCGTAGGGCTTTGTGTGCTGCATGGTGTGCGACTCATAGTAGGTGCGGTAATCCGCGAGGCATGATTCAAAATCGGGGTTATTCTTCCCATCGGGCACAGCACAATCTATAAGATGCACCACGCCGTTTCCAACAAAGGTGCGAACAGCTTCCTTGGAATGCTCGGGAAAGCCGTATTTCCGCATCACATAATTGACGGCGACCATGAGATCGTCCAGTGTATCAAGGAGTGTGCCGTCCAGGTCAAATATTACGGTATCGTATTTTTTCATTTTCATCACTTTCTTCATTCAGTAAGGGTTTTCGGAGGATTCGGGAAGTGCTTATGCTTGTAGATGAGATAGAACGTCATATGGGCGAAGGTGGTCATCACCCACGAGATAGGGTACACGAGGAACAGGGAATTCAGTGTTCCGAATCGAGCAAACACCGTCACTACCCACAGCATACGGAACAGGCATGAGCCCACAAGGGACGTTACCATAGGGGTAAAGGACAGCCCCATGCCGCGCTGACCGCCTGTAAATATTTCCATGAGTCCGCAGAACATATAGGGCAGGCTCACAAAAAACAGCCTTGTCACGCCGTAGGGGATTGCCTCGGGGTCATCGGGCAGATAGATGGAGAGAAGGGGCTCGGCACACAGATACACGCCGACACCCAGAACAAGTCCGATAACGCACACAATGCCTGCACAGGTGAACACCACCCTGTGAATACGCTCGTGCTTTTTCGCGCCCACATTCTGTCCCGTAAAGGTAAGAGCAGCCTGGTAAACGGAGTTCATCGCCACATAAACAAATCCTTCGATATTGGCAGCCGCCGTGTTTCCTGCCACAACAAGATCGCCGAAGGAGTTGATGGAGGACTGAATGACCACATTGGAAACAGAGAACACCGACCCCTGCAGACCTGCGGGAAGCCCCACGCGGATAATGCGATTCAGCTTATCGCGGTATATCTTCATTGCCCCGAGGTCAAGGTGACAGCAGCCGTCTACTTTTATGAGATACCTCACTACCATGACCATGGAAAGGTACTGAGAAGCAATAGTCGCAAGACCAACACCCACAACCCCCATGTGAAGCACGATAACAAAAACCAGATTGAGCACCACATTTACAATACCCGAGATGGCAAGCATAATAAGCGGTCTCTTTGTGTCACCCACGGAGCGAAGTATGGAGGCGCCGAAATTGTATATCAGAGAACCGGGGGCACCGAGAAAATATACGATCAGATATTTCGATGCCAGGGGAAGTACATTCTCGGGAGTCCCCATCCAGCGGAGGAATGTTCCCGAAAAGCATACGCCGATGATGGCAACCGCAACACCGCAGCCTGCGCTCAGGGGAATGGCGGTATGGATAACCTTATGCACACCCTTTGTGTCTCCTGCGCCGTAATCCTGCGCCACGGCAACGGATGCACCGATGGCAAGACCCATGAACACGTTGATGATCAGATTGATAAGGGAACCCGTACATCCCAGTGCCGCCAGAGCCTGAGGTCCGTCGAAACGTCCGACCACCACCACGTCCGCCGCGTTATACAAAAGCTGAAGAACACCCGTTGCTATAAGGGGGAGACTGAATCGGATTATCTTCGAGAGAATCGGGCCGTTTACCATATCCATTTCCCGTTTATTTGCCACGTTTACACCTCTTTCGGAAAATTATTTCAAAAAAATATTACTTTTTAAATTATATCACTATTCCACGCCAAATACAAGCGGCTTTATCCATAAAAGAAAACCGTCGGAATACGGTACCTTTGGCACTTTTCATTCCGACAGTTGTTTCTTTCGCTTATTTTTTTCGGGACTTTTCAAATTCCGCTATTTTGTCGTCGATAATCTTCCAGTTTCTGTGCTCAAGCTCGGGGTCAAAATAGAAATCGGGTTTGGGATCCTCACCGAGCCACGCTTCAAAGCCGAACTTTTTGTAGATGCGGATTGCCTGCCAGTTCCATGTTCCCGTCTGCAGGAGACAGTAATCCCGTGCACCAAGCTCATGGTAAAGGTCAAGTGCATATGTAATCATGGCACTGATTATTCCCCTGCCACGGAATTCCTCCCGCGTTGCAACCCAGTGGATCTTCTTATAGGGAGCATCAAATATTCCTCCCTCCCAAAGAGACAGCATGGCGGCAATCTTTCCCGTTTTTTCTTCCACGGCAAAAAGACAGCAGTTCATCCATTCGGGATGTTCATCAAATACGGTATGGAACAAGCTCATTGCCGCCTCATCGCTCTCCAGCAAAAACTGCTCCTTTGCAATATCTGCCCACTCCGTCTCATCCCCTTCCCTGTAAGAACGGATGACGAATCCCTCGGGAATGGCATATCGGGGGTATGTATCCATATTCCGCTTTACCATAATAACGGAACCGTGTGGTAATGATTTATCTATCATATCTTAACCTCATTTGCGTTTTGCATCAAATTCCGCGATCTTGCCGTTGATGATCTCCCAGCCCTCCGCCTCCACGGGGTCAAAGCTCGCGCCTTTTGGCTGGTCGGGCAGATCCATCCACGCTTCAAATCCGAACTTCTTGTAAATGCGGATAGCCTGCCAGTTCTGAGTACCTGTTGCAAGAATACACATCCCTTTACTGCCCTGCTTATGGTAGAGGTCAAGGGCATAGGTCATCATTGCCTTCACAATACCCTTTCCCCGGAACTTTTCACGGGTTGCAACCCAGTGAATACGGCGATATTCACCTGTATCGAAGATACCGCCCTCCCAGAGCGAGAGAATTGCCGCAACCTCCCCCGTCGCTTCCTCCACGGCGAAAAGAACCGAATCCTTGAGGCGCTCCCATTTTTCCCCTCTTGATGAAAACTCGCTGCGGAACATCTCAAGCCCCGACTCAACGGATTCAAGGAAAAACTGCTCCTTTGCGATATCCGCCCATGCGTTCTCATATCCGTCCTTATATCCCGTAATACAGAACCCCTCGGGCATCTCATATCGGGGATAATTATCCATATCGGTTTTCACCATGGTAACACCGATGTTTTTCACTGTCTTATCAACCATTTCGCCTCTCCTTTAACCTCATGTCATTTTAAACACTTGTAAGTGAGGCCGGGGCATAACACAGGCGACACTCCATCACCGTTTCAGTATAGCATATCCGCCGGAAAAAAACAAGGGGGAACGGAAACATTTTCGGGAGAATCAAAGTCTGTCGGATGCCTTAAAGCTCCTCAAAGAACCAGATCTGACCTGCGCGGAGCTCCACAGTCATGGTAAATCCTTCAGCCGCAGCCTTGCCTGAGATCACCCTTTCCTCTCCCGTCTCGGGATTGGTAAAGCGATAGGACACATCGGGTTCAAGGGAGGTCATATATGCAGTGAAAGTTTCCTCCGGGCAGGCATTATTGCGCACTGCCTGAACGAAGCCGCGCTTCTCGTCGGGATTGTGGAAATACATGGCATAAAAATCTTCTCTTGATTTTCTGCATTCGGTGAGGGGATAGTAATCCGCATCCAGCATGATCTCCGCCGCACGACGCCAGATAGGCTGCATCTCACGGGCGAGAGCATATGCCTCCTCGGGGGCATCCCACTCCGTCATATCCGTCATGGAAGGAGCCATTGCTGTATGGTAAGCATAGCGGTCGACGGGGCGCGCGTCAGCCACGGTTTCTCCCGTTACGGGATCATCACAGCACTTGGTCTGCGCACGGAAATAGGGGGTCCACTCAAACATCTGCCTGTGCTGCTTCTGCTTTGTAGGCGGATAACCGAGGCCAATATCGCTGGGATGGAAAATAACGGCGCGGCGCATGGTTTCAAGGTCGTTCCGTCTGCCGCCCCCTGCACAGGAGTCAAGGATAAGTCCCGGATTCCGATCAACGAGGGCATCCCAGAATCTGTAATATCCCTGAATATGCAGGTTTTCCATCGCCCCGATTCTGTCCTCAGTCTCGTGCTCGCGCCACTGAGCTCCCGGCACCATATTGAGATCCTGACGGTAGATCTTCACTCCGCTTTCTTTGATAACGCTGTCTATCAGCTCTATGATATAGTCACAGCAATCGGGGTCACCGATATCCACAAGGATCTTTCCGTTTTCCGTCGTCCTGTAAAGCCATTCGGGGTGCTCATTGTAAAGCTCCGTATCGGGGAATACCCGTTCAGGCTCGAACCACAGAAGAAAATCAATGCCGTTTTCCGCACATTTTTTACCGATGGGAGTAAGTCCGTTGGGGAATCGCTTTTCATCGGCTCTCCATGTACCCACACGGGCCCAGTTATAGTCGCAGGGGTACCAGCCGGCATCGATCCACCACACATCGGGGTGAAGCCCTCCCTTTATGTAGGAGTCAATACCGCGAAGCTGGTTCTCCTCTGTTGCTCCCGTGTGCTCGGAGTGTCCGTCAACAAAATTAACGTGCATACAGCATTTCGGAGGGATGGGTCTGCCATCCGATTTCGGCAGAATGTGGTCGAAGTACCACCGCCGCCACATATGTCTGCCGCGGTCCTCGTCACCCTCAAACGCCTGAAATGTCACCCTCGGTGTGCGCATGGTCTCCCCGGGACGGATGACAAAATGACAGCGTCTCTGACCGAAGCTGACGGATGCGCCGTTCTCTGCGTATGTAATATCGCCAACCCAGTTTCCGGTCCACCCCACGGCAATGTTTACGCCGAAGTCCTCGAACATAAGCCGCATATAGGGGAAAGCACCGTTGCAGGAGGTACCGTCATCCGTATGGAGGCATACCCCATCCTTCGGAGAGCTCATGGGAGTCGTGTACCATTCGTAGCCCTCCTCCTCCTGAATATCGCCGTTTCCATGAATAAGATGGGAGGCTTTTCCGGGAATTACACCATTCACAGTGCGGATATCGGAGATAATGGGAGTATTCTGCTCCCCTGTATTGGTAAAGAAAGCAAGATACTCCGTCACGGGGTAATCTCTGTACTCCGCCACCTCCACTTTCACCTCAAGACCGTCAGCATTCCTGCCTCGGATGATAAATGACGTTATTCTGCTGTCGGTAAGCTGTCGCTCAACGGTTGGATGCCAAGAGGAAGGGATTCCGCGGATGGTCTCGCCGTTATAGTTGAATGTGATCGGGATATTCTCGGGTGTGGTAAACTTAAAAATTCTCCCAACAAGGGACATATCCTGTTTTGTAACAATGGTTTTCATTCTTCATCCTCCTTTCATTTATTTTTTCTCAAAAAACCACACCTGACCTGCGCGGCGTTCCACAGCCATGGTAAATCCTGCCGCCGCAGCCTTGCCTGTCATGATTTTCTCCTCTCCCGTTTCGGGATTGGTGAAGCGGTATGCCGTCTCGGGTTCAAGGGAGGTCATATATGCAGTGAAAGTTTCCTCCGGGCAGGCATTATTGCGCACTGCCTGAACAAAGCCGCGCTTCTCATCGGGATTGTAGAAATACATGGCGTAAAAATCTTCTCTTGACTTTCTGCACTCGGTAAGGGGATAGTAGTCTGCATCCAGCATGAGCTCCGCCGCATGACGCCAGATGGGCTGCATCTCACGAGCGAGGGCGTAATCCTCCTCGGTGGCATCCCACTCCATCATATCGGTGAGAGAGGGAGCCATAGCGCAATGGTAAGCATAACGGTCTGCCCTGTGGTTCACATGCTTCTCGTATTCTCCCGTTTCGGGATTCTCCCAGTCCATGTTATGAGCACGGAAATAGGGGATCCACTCAAACATCTGTCTGTGTTGCTTCTGCTTGATGGGGTGATGACCGTAGCCCACGTCGGTGTAATGCAGAGTAACGGCGCGGCGCATGGTCTCAAGGTCGTTTCGGCGGCCTCCCGATGCGCATGAATCGATCCAAAGTCCCGGGTTTCTCTCGATAAGGGTGTCCCAATAGCGGAGATAGCCCTGAATGTGCAGATTTTCAACAGCACCGATTCTGTCCTCATCCTCAGCGGCTTCCCAGCAGGGTGCCGGATTCATGTTGAAGTCCTGGCGATAGATATCCACGCCGCTTTCCTTGATGATGCTGTCCACACGGTTGATAATAAAATCACAACATTCGGGATCGCCGAGGTTAAGAAGCACAGAACCCTCTCCGTCGGGGAACAGGAGCCAGTCGCGGTGCTCGTTCCACAGCTCCGTGTCCTCTGTCACGCGCTCGGGCTCGAACCAGAGAAGGAACTGCATATCGTTCTCATGGCACTTTTTTCCGATGGCACCGAGACCGTTTTGGAATCGTTTTTTATCCACCTTCCATGTGCCGATTGTCTGCCAGCGATAGTCGCAGGGGTACCAGCCTGCATCGATCCACCAGATGTCGGGACGGATTCCCCCCTTCAGATAGGCGTCAATACCGCGGCACTGATTCTCCTCCGTCGCTCCCGTGAACTCGGGATGTCCCTCTGCCGCGAAAACGTGCATACAGCATTTCGGAGAAATGGGACGGCCGTTTTCCTTCGGCAGAATATGGTCAAAGTACCACCGCCGCCACATCTGCATACCGCGGTTTTCATCACCGCAGAAGGCTTCCAGATTCACACGAGGGGTTCTCATAATCTCGCCGGGGCGGATGACGAAATGACACCGTTTCTGACCGAAGCTGACGAAAGCTCCCTCGGCATCGTATGCAGCATCTGCGCGCCACATACCCGTCCAGCCTACGGCAATGTTCACGCCGAATCCGTCGAACATCAATCTCATGTACGGAAAAGCACCGTTGCAGGAGGTACCGTCATTGGGGGTAATCGTAAACCTCTTTTCGGGTGCATCCAGAGCATCTCTCCACCATTCGTAGCCATCATCACAGCAGGTGTCACCGTTTCCGTGGATGAATACGGGGTCCTTTCCCTTGATCACACCTTCCGCAATACGAATATCGGACACGATTCCCGTGTCATGATCGCTTGTGTTGGTAAAAAATGCCGTATACTCGATCATGGGATAATCGCGGTATTCTTTCGCCTCCACCTTCACTTCCAATCCGTCCTCATTTCTGCCGCGGATGACGAAGGTGGTAATGCAGGCATCTGTAAGCTGTCTCTCAACGGTGGGATTCCATGAGGAGGGGATTCCGCGGATCACCTCTCCGTTGTACCTAAAACTCAAAGGAAGGGTTTCGGGGGAATTATACTTAAAAATTCTCCCAAACAATGCCATATCACGGGCGGTAACAATGCTTTTCATATCTGATCTCCTTTTTGGCTAAATTTTCTCATCATAAATTGCAAACGTTTGCACACATTCCATATTTTTATGATATCATAAAACCGAAGTCTTGTCAAGAGCATACAAAAAAGAGGCACAAAACTTGTACCTCTTCGTTGGTGTTTGATTGTGCGAGCCGAAAAGGACAAATAACCGTTTTTCAGGAGAAAACACTCATTCTTCCGTCAATTTCTTTGCTCTCGCCACATATTCCTTGAACTTTTCTTCGCCTCTCACGGGGTTGAACCACTCCCAGCCGTGGGGGGCGGTCATACCTCTGTACATATCCTCTGCTGTGGGATGGAAAAGATAGTCATTGTCAATAGGCTCCTTCGTTCCGTCGGGGAGGAGAATGAGCCCCTTGCCCTTGATGAGCTTTACGCCGCCGAAGATGAAGGGATTGCCGATCTCCAGCGCCTCGCCGTCGGGAATCTCCTTCCATCTCGGGTAATGCTCAAAAGCAAGCTCCAGGAGGCGGTAGCCCTCTGCCTTTGCCTCCTCCGTACCGATGCCGAACGTGGCGCAGGCAGCACCGAAATGAGCGCGCCAGTACCGTCCGAGCCATGCTCTCGGTATGCCGCCGCCCTCCCCGAGGAATTCCACGATGCGGATGTGATACTTAAACCATTCCGCCGCTTTCTCGGGTGCCGCCCAGTTGTAATTCTGTCTGCCGAGAAAGTGGAGCAGGAGACGGAGATTGTTCACGTCATGGAGAAGCCGCGCCTCATCTCGCCGTCGCTCATCCCAAAGCGTTTCCTCCCTCTGTTCATAGAGAATCGCGGAATACTGTGTAACAGGTGCGGAAAGATGGCGGATCCCTGCCGCATCCTTGAAGATGACAAGCTGTCCGTCCTCCTCCACATAGGTGTATTCCACCCATGCCTCAAAGCCATCGGTGAGGTCAAGGGCATCGTATCGGCGAACAAGGCCGCCCGAAAGGGGCATATATCCCTCTCCCACGCCCTCATAGGATGTGAGCTCATACACCGCCGTTCTCGCACCGCTGCAGTATTCGTTTTCAATGCGCACGATGCCAATACCGGGGGCAAAATAGTACACTTTATTGCCGCCGCGGTAGCTCCAGCCGTCTGCCATGCCCGTGATGTCAAGATTCACTCTGAGGCAGTTCTCAAACACCCCTGCCTTTGCGGTAACGGTGCCGCCATCCTCGCAGGTGATCTGTGTGCGTATGGTGCGCTCGCCGTAGCCCGTATACTCCACAACGGGAGAGGCACCCACCGTCCATTCGTCAGACCAGATACACTTTGCCGCACTGCTGAGAATGCCGTAGATATCGTTGAAAAGGATGGGTGTCAGCGCTTCCCCCATCCCTCCCGCACTCTTCCACTCGAAGGACCAGCGATGGTGGCGTATAAGATCCGCAGTACCGTTTTTGCGGATCACATTGCCTCTCTCAAAAAAATTCCAGTGTCCCGTTGCGGTGTGCTCGGGATTGAATCGGGGGTCGGTTTCCATAATGCGGCGAACCGCAGATGCGGCTGCCTTGGCGTGCGCCTTTTCCATGGGAGTCTTTGCCAGCATTACGGCACGTTTCGCCGCATTTGATACATCTTTGATGCAGTCATCCGGGCAATACTCGCATCTCACCTCGGCTGTCATATCGTGCCAGCTGTCCTCGTCATATTTCAGCCGTTCAATAAGGTGCTCGGAGGTGATGACCGCCTTATCATCATCTGCATAGGCAACGGTGAGGGAAAGCCGTGAGTCCATGACCTCGGGGTTGTACTCGTGGGCATATTCCCATGTGTTTCCCACAGCAAGAGGGAGAAGTCCGCCTCCCCCGACAATGCGCGAGGAGGAGAGCACACGACAGTCGGTAAAACCGTCCACGGTACGCTGGAAGCGGACGATACCCACACCATCCTTGTACCACACCTTCACACAAACGGGGCCCTCATACTTATCCGTCACCCGTGTCACAAAAAGGGCACAGCCGTCATAAGTAACGGAAGGTGTCACCACGGTCTCACAGTCGGAGATAAAGGTGAGGGTCGCCCCGTCCGATGCGGTAAAAGATTCGCCCACGGACAGGCTTTTGTCATAATACCATCCGTCCCCACGGGCAGCTTGCCGAAGCAGGTCGATGATCTCCGTGTCGCAGGAATTCAGATATCCCTTTGAGAGAGAAACATCGTTCCGATACCGCGGTATACCGCCCGTAATGCTCAACTCATATGCACAGCAGCCCATGCGGTAACGGTTATTGTGCGTATCACTGAACTTTTCAGCCCTCAGCTTAAACATTCTCCGAGCCTCGGGAATAAGCGCATGATGGGGATTGTCAACGCCCAAAATCTTCGCCGCTTCATCGAAGGCACTGTCTCCTTCCTCGGCCCGGTCGCTGTCGTAATACCAATATCCGAGCCAGAACCACTCTCTGCCCAGAGTTTTGGTAAAGCCGCCTTCCCTGAGTTTTGGGATCTGTGTGTCACGCATGAACTCGATCTTCGCGTCCCCCCAGATTTTGCCGTCCTCTCTCGTGACGATGAATTCCATGACCTCCTCGTTCCTGCCAACAGTCGCCGCCTCACGGATTCGCTCAAAGAGGGCATCGTTTTTCTCCCCGGGGATCCACCACCAGCCGCGCATAAGTACATCAGCCAATGCATGATACTTTCGGTCGGATTCGGGCAGGTCCTCCACCTCACGGAGAACATCACGGTAGACCTCCTCAAAGCCGTCCTTGCAGTTTTTGAACTGCCACAGCTTCAGTTCCTCCACCTTTTTCATTACCTTTTGAACCAATGTGTCGTTATATTTTTCATTCATTGCACAAAGCTCCTTCCTGAGCTTTCGCCTGCCATCGTGAAGCTGACTTTTCACCGTTCCCTGTGTAATACCCATTCTCTCGGCTATCTCGGCGACAGTAAGCCCCTCAATGTAGTGGAAACGGATGATCTGACCCACCTTACGGGGCAGCTTATCGATGCTGCGGCGGACTTCTCTGTTTGTTTCGGTGCGATGCTCGGAGTCTATGTACATCTCGGAGGGATCAAGCAGCGGATCATCGGCAAGATCGGTGTTTTCCACCGTGTCAAGATCCACAAAGGTGCGGTACCGTGTAACCATGTTCACCGCCGCATTTTTTGCGATCCGTGCCGCCCATGTCCCGAACCTTTCGGGCTGATTCAGGGTGTCAAGCTTCATCCATGCGGTGACAAATGCATCCTGCGCCGCGTCCTCTGCCATAAATCGGCTGCCTGTAACGGAGAGGGCGGATGCGATCACGGCTTTCTGGTGACGTGCAACAAGGATCTCGTATGCCCCCTCGTCTCCCGACAGGGTAAGCAGCACCAAAGTCTCGTCCGTGGGATTTGTCTTGTATGTCATAGGCTCTCCTTTTTTCTGATATTGAAGATCTTCGATTTTGTTGTGCACTGTCTTTAAGACACATCTTTCCCTTAAAAGGTTGGGTGAATGAAAAAATTCTCAAAAATAAATAATGCAGGGGTCTGCACCTAACCTATAAGGCGCTGAGCCCTGCATTGTTTCAGTGTATACTCTGTCAAATCACGGTTTGCTCACTCTCAGTCTGAACCAGAAGCAGCTTCCCTTGCCGACGGTGCTTGTGACGCCGAAGCGCGCACCGTGGAGAATGAGAATGTTTTTGACGATGGAAAGTCCCAGACCCGTTCCCATATTTGCCCGTTTATGGAAGTCGTGTACTTTATAATAACGCTCCCAGACAAGGGGCAGGGCCTCCTCGGGAATCCCGTTTCCCGTGTCCCGGACCTCAAGCATTACCTCATCCCCATCATCAGTCGAAACCACCCTTTGACGTACCCGTACAGACTTGTCCTCGCCCGTGTAGTTGATGGCGTTGTTCATCAGGTTGTACACCACCTGAAGGATCCGCTTCTCGTCTGCCTCAACGTAAACATCGTCCCCCGTATTTTCAAAGGTGATGCTGTACCCCTCGTTTTCGCGGAGTTTGGCATAGCGGTCAATGGTCCGGCGGATGACCTCCGTGAAGTTGAAACGTGTCACATTCAGCATCTGCGCTCCCCCCTGATATCGGGAAACCTCAAGCATATCGTTCACGAGGGAAGTCAGACGGTTGGTCTCGTCAATAACGATCTGCATATTCTCGGGGGTCGCCTCCCCGGGCAGGTCGCGCATGGCCTCCGTATAGCCTGCGATCATGGTAAGGGGTGTGCGCAGGTCGTGGGAAATGTTGGCTATGAGATCCTTCTGCATTTTGTCAAGTTTGGAGAGCTCATACGCCGCATGATTCAAGGTCTCGGAAAGCTGTGCCGTTTCCTTGCAGTTTCCGCCGTCGAAATTTACGTTATAGTTACCCATGGCAAGCTTTGCCGCCTCCCTGCTCATGTTGCGGATGGGCTTTGCCACAACCGAGGACATGACCGCGGCGAGGATAATGCCTACAACGAACAGGATAATGCTGATATATACAAGCTGGAGCCGCAGTGTGCTTACCGTGGAATCGAGGGGAACCATCTCAGCGTTCAGCAAAACCATATGTTCTCCCCGATCAGTGGATACGAGTCTGACATACACCACGATCTCGCCAAGCCCCCCGTCGCTCTCCGCTTCGCCTCTTGAGAGCATGGATGCGAGGGATATCCGTTCCGTGTATACCCCATCATTCTTCCGCGCATCATAGTACAGTTTGCCGAGCATATCCTCCGTGGTCATATTGTGAAGGAAGCAGAAGGAATTGACGTGCTCGGAAACCACTCTGGTGCCGCGGTTATTTTTTACGTTGTATATGGAAACACAGGTTGAATACTTTCCTGAAAGCTCCTCCGTGAGCTCCGCCAGATATTCCGGCTCTTTGGAAGCGTTTTCGCAGAGCACATCGGCGCATTTTTCCAATTCGTTGTGCTTCACCATACTGTACAGTCCGTCAAGGAGAAAAGTCTGAGAGACCCACAGCAGAACCAACACGACAACGGCAAACACCGCATAGGAAACAAGAAGCCTTGTGTGAAGTCCGATTCCGCGCCTTGTTTTTTTGTCAACAGCAGTTCTTTTCATATTCAAGATTCCACATCAAAGCGATAACCCACGCCGCGAAGGGTCACGATAAAGCCCGAATAGCGTCCGAGGCTTTTTCTGAGCAGTTTTATATGTGTATCAAGGGTGCGGTCGTCCCCGAAATAATCGTATCCCCAGACCTCGCAGATCAGCTTCTCCCTTGTGAGGGCGATATTTTTATTTTTCAGCATATAAAAGAAGAGATCATATTCCTTCGGGGTCATGTCTGCCCTCTCGCCGTCCACATAGACGATTCTTGCGGTCAGGTCTGCCTTCAGTCCGCCGTCTGCCAGTGAGATCACCTCGTTCCCGCTTGCCTCCTCACGAATGCCTGACAGCTTCCGTCCACCGACGCGCTTCATAACCGCTTCAATGCGGAGCATCAGCTCCTTCGGGGAAAAAGGCTTCACCACATAGTCGTCCACACCCAGCTCAAAGCCGTTGATCTTGTCATACTCCTCCCCTCGGGCGCTGAGCATGATGATTGGCATATCGGTAAATCTGCGGATCTCGCGGCAGGCGGAAAAACCGTCAAGTTCGGGCATCATAATGTCGATTATCATGATATCGTAGGTATTCTCCCGACAAAGGCGCACCGCCTCCATGCCGTCGCCCGCCTCCGTCACCGTATGACCTTCATAAACCGCATATTTTGCAATAAGGCGGCGTATCATCTCCTCGTCGTCAACGATCAGAATACTGTATTTATCCATATGTCGTTCCTCTTTCTTTACACATTACTCCGCTTTTTTCGTATCAATGGCGAAAAGTCCCACCGAAGTTTTTCTCCGCATGGGACATCGCCGTTAATTATTTTTTAAAAGCCCCAGCCGCCGGAGAAGAAGTCCTCAAAGGGAGTTCCCTCAAAGGGATTGAAGGATCCGTATCCGTCGGAATACTCGTCACGGGGAACGGGGGAGACATAAACATCCTCGCTCTCAGGGTATGCATCCGCCCCGGAGTCTTTTCTTTCTGTCTCAAACTCCACAGGCTCACTCTCCTCCTCGGGGATCTTCTCGAACACTTCCACCTTCGCTTCCGTCAGCTTGCCGTCTCTGTAAATCTGGAAGGTGAGAATATCTCCCACAGAGCTTGCCTTGACAATGGAGGTCACATCCTCATATGCACTGACCTCATTGCCGTTGATGGCGATGACACGGTCCCCGGGCTTCAGTGCATCGTCGTTATAGCCCTCTGTCAGATCGGAAACATAAAGTCCCGACTTCAGACCGTAATATCTTGCCACAGATGCATCGGTAGCATCAAGGAAGGTAACGCCGATCATCACCTTGCCTCTTACATAGCCGTATTCAAGAAGCTGTTCGGCAACGGTGAGCGCTTCGTTTACGGGAATGGCAAAACCGAGGCCCTCCACGTCACTTCCGCTGGACTTTGCGTTGACAACACCGATGAGCTCGCCGTTCATGTTGAACAGTCCGCCGCCCGAGTTGCCGGGGTTTACGGCTGCGTTTGTCTGGATGAGGTTCATTGTAACATCCCCCACATCGATCTCACGATTGGTCGCGGACACGATACCGTTTGTCACCGTTCCGCCAAGCTCGCCGAGGGGGTTGCCCACAGCCAGCACTTCCTCGCCGACCACAAGCTTATCGCTGTTTCCGCAGACTGCCGGTGTAAGTCCCGCGGCCTCGATCTTCAGCACTGCAATATCGGAGTCGGAATCTGTTCCCACAACCTCCGCCTTATATTCCTCGCCGCTTCTCAGTCTCACCGTAATGCTGTCGGAGACCTCGCCCGAATCCTCATCTGTGATAACGTGATTGTTGGTGATCACATAGCCGTCCTCGGACATGATAACTCCGGAGCCTGCACCGCTTGCAACATACTGGAACCAAAGACTGGTCTTGTTGAAGTCGGTAACGATCTCCACTACGGAGTCCTGAACCATTGCCGCCACATCCTTGTATGCCATTGTTCCGCCTGCCGCGCTGCCACCTCCCGTTGTGGAAACGGAACGGTATATTACCGCCGCACCGTCTGTATTCTCCGCCGCTGATGTGCCAACGCTCTCACCGTTGTGGGCTGTCTGCACCGTCTTGTTTCCTCCGATGGAATTTGCCGCATAAGCGCCGAGAAATCCCGTTGCCGCGGAAAGGCAGACTGCGGCACAGCAGATCACCGCAATGCCGCCTCGGGTAACGGTAACGGTCTTAGCCTTTTTCTTTTCCTTCTTTTTCTTACCGTTGTCTTCATCATAGGGAGAGTAGGAAATGCCGCCGTTTCCGTTCATGTGGGGCATATTATACTGCGCGTTATTGCGATATGGAGTATAGCCCTGATTGCCTTCACCGTACCGGCCGTATGCATCGTTCATATCATTCCGAGGCTGCGCCTGATTACCGAAGTCGGTCTTATTTTCCGTCAGGCGATCCCCCGTGTAGGAATACGAGCCCTCTGTGCTTTCGGGAGCTGTGCGCTGCTCATGCTTTTCCTCGCTTGATTCCGCACGGCTCACGGGAGTGTTGTCCACATTGCCGTTGCCGCTGTTGGTTGTCTGATTATCTGTATTATTGTTCATTCCGTTGTTGTCAAATTCATTATTGAAGTTTTCCATAATATTCTATCCTTTCTTCACAAATGAAATCTGTTTTAAATCTGCTCGTTTTCTTTCTTGTGCCACTATTATAAACCGCCAATGTGATGATAATTTGACAACACAGAAAATAATGATTGAATTATCAAAAATATTTTATTCACCAAAGCAATTTGTTTTGTCACGCAAAAACCGAGACAATCATCGTGAATGCCTCGGTTTTTCATTTTTACTGACTTTCCTTTCCCACATATACGGTAACGATAAAACCGTCCCAGTTATTGCCGGAGATAATATAGTTTTCATACCCCGAGGGAACGGGAATCTCCGTAGCCTCGGTCTCGGCAGAGGGAACATAATATATCACATATCCCTCCGTGGGAAGTTCTGACGCTGTAACCTCTGCGGTTGTACCATCCTCAAGGGCATGGAGCAGCTTTGTGTCGGGGGTATAGTTCTTGATTTGAGCGATATACTCCTCCAGACACAGCCCCTTCCTCATGATGACCGCCGCATGGGGTTTGCCCACAAAACGAAAGTGCCACGGCTCGTAGGAAATCTTTGTGATATCGACCTTGCTCTCGGGATAGCGGAGAATGAATCCGTATTCCGCACAGTGCTCCGTCATCCAGAACCCCTGCTCATGCTCGGAGATGGGAACGGATGCGCCGTCTGACGGGCGATAGAAGGAAAGGTCGAGTGCCATTCCCGTGTGGTGCTCACTGTGACCGGGAACTGCAACATAATTCTTTGCATATTCCTCCCCGTTTGACTGAACCTTGGAATCCCAAACAGACTGCTGATCTGCCATGCTGCGGTATGCGCTGACCACGAGAATCTCACTCAGTCCCGTATCGGCAGCAAAACCGTCCGCGTATCGGTTCATGGCATTGAGAGCTCTTTCCGTCAGGCGATGGTTGGTGGTGGAAAGGTAATAGGAAGCGGTCTTATTGCTGTACACCTCCACCGTATCCACTGTATCGGCAAGGGAGTAGGGATGCTCATAGTTGACAAGGATCAGGTCCCCTTGATTGATGTCTGCGGAATTGACGGAAACCGAGGAAAACTCAACCGCAGGCACAGTATTTTCCCCTTCGGTTTCAAAGGGGGGAGGTGTTTGCTCCTGTTCGGCGGGGGTGTTTGTCGTTTCGCCGCGTTCAACATCTTGCAGGGTCTGAAGCAGGCTGTCGGTTTCAACAGGATCGGCGGAATTTTTTGAGATCTGATGAACGGAAATGCCGACAACAACACAGATGACCGCGGCAAAAAAGATCAGCCCCACATTGGGCTTCGCACCCTTTCTTTTACGGTATTTCGGACGCTGTTCGTTCCCTCTGCGCTGTTGTTCTGCTCTGCGCTGAGCCTCAAGACGGCGGAGATACTCTGCTTTCTGCTGAGGAGTCATATTGGGGGGAAGATTGGGCCTCGGACCCCCTCCCTGAGGACGGGCGTTGGGATTGGAATACCCCGTATTCTGCCGAGAGGGGCGGTTTGGATCTTGATTCGGTGTATAATTCAATGCAGTAATCTGCCTTTCTGTATAACGATAAAGAATGTATTTACATTATAAGTTATATTTCACCGCAAATCAAGACAAAAGCGTAAAATAAAATAAAATTTTAAGCCGGGAACGTTTTTTCCCGGTTGTTATGGATTTGCAGCAGACTAATAATCGCCCGTTTATTTTTCAAAACCAAAAAATCCTCCATAAGCCCTTGACTTTTATGAAATAAATGATAAAATAATGATGGTGTATCGTGTATTGACACCATCATTGACGAAAATATTTTTTGGAGGTATATACATATGAAAATCGGCGTAATGGTTGAATCCTTCCGTCTCGGCTTCCGCGGAGGCGTAGAAAAGGCTGCTGCTCTGGGTGCTGCAGGTATCCAGAAGTATTGCACAGGCGAAGAGCTTGACTGGACTGATGCTCAAATCAAGGAGGCTCTCGACATCGTGAAGTCCAACGGTCTCGTTTTCTCCGCTATCTGCGGTGACTTCGGCTACGGCTTCGATGATCCCGATCAGAACCCTAAGTATATCGAACTTTCAAAGAGAGTTCTCGATATCGCAAAGAAGCTGGAATGCGATATCGTTACCACTCATATCCATAAGGTTCCCGAAGTGGAATGTGCACAGAAGGAGATCATGCGTAAAGCCTGCCGTGAGCTGGCTACATACGCAGACTCCATCGGCTCCGCTTTCGCTCTCGAAACAGGTCCCGAATTTGGCGAGATCCTCGGCGGCTTCCTCGACAGCCTGGGTGCGAACGGCGTCCGCGTCAACTTCGACCCTGCAAACCTTGTAATGGTTGCCGGAGATCGCCCCGAAAATGCACTGAAGTATATCGGAAAGTACGTTGTTCACACACACGCAAAGGACGGTATCAAGCTCCACAAGCCCGCTGAAGGTGAGGTTGTCATCGGCGAAGAAGCCATCGCTCATGCCGAACTTGCGAAGATGGGTCACGAATTTCTGGAGCTGCCCCTCGGTGAAGGCGGCGTAAACTTCGACATATACCTCCCTGCCCTTGCCGCAACAGGCTTTGACGGATTCCTTACCATTGAACGCGAGTGCGGCGATGCTCCCGAAAGAGATATCACCCTCGCTGTGGAATTCCTGAAGGAAAAGATGGCAAAGTTCAACCTGAACTAAACGCTAAATCAAAAGCCTCCCTTGTCATCCAAAGGAGGCTTTCAATTTTTTCGGTTGAAGCCGTTTTTGCGGAAGCTGTTTCGACCGCAAAGGAAAGGAACTGCCATAACCATGAAACTTTTTATCGCATCGGATATCCATGGTTCAGCCTATTTTGCAGGGCTCATGGTCAAAGCATTTGAGGACTCGGGTGCCAATCGCCTGGTCCTTCTCGGTGATATCCTGTATCACGGCCCGAGAAACGATCTCCCCCGTGACTACGCACCGAAAAAGGTAATCGAACTGCTGAATCCCAAGGCTGACCGCATCATCGCTGTCAAAGGAAACTGCGAGTCCGAGGTGGATCAGATGGTGCTCAATTTCCCCGTCACATCCGACTACGGCGTCATCTTCGACGGTTCAAACACCCTCTGTCTCTCCCACGGTCACAGAGCAATCCCCCCCATGACACCGGGCACCGTCTACCTCACGGGTCACACCCACGTTCCGAAGCAGACGGTGGAAAACGGTATCATGTTCCTCAATCCGGGCTCCGTCTCCATCCCAAAGGAAAACAGCCCCCACAGCTATATGCTGTACGAAAACGGCGCCTTCACCTGGATGAATCTCGAAACCAATACCCCCTACAAAGTATAAAAGTTTTTGATGGGGGCTTGGGGGATACTTTTTTCAAAAAGTGTCCCCCGTTTTTTTGTGCTTTCCGTAAGACCTATGGGTCAGCTCACTTTCGCTTCAGCTTCACTACATACCCACTCAGCCGCAGCAAGAGCAGTTGAGGATGAGGAGAAGCAGAATGATGACGATGATCCAGAAGAACTCTTCGTTTTCAAAAATGTTGCAGAAGCATCCCATGATAGTATTCCTTTCTACTTTCATCTTGATTTTTCCCCGAGGAGGTTGTCGGGGAGAACGACTTCCTTGCCGTTCTGATATCATGATATGCTCCGTGGTCCCATCGGTGAATAAAAAAGACGGAAGCCTGACGAGTTCTCTTCTCGCCTGCTTCCGCTGTCTTTCATATTCTATTATTCACGCCGTCCTTACGCAATCTCATCAAGATATGCTGCAACGTCGCCTACTGTCAGGAACTTCTGTGCTGCATCCTCGCCGATTTCGATGTCAAATCTTTCTTCGCACAGCAAAATCAGGTCGGCAAGCTCCAGAGAGTTGATGCCAAGATCCGCAACCAGCTCAGCGTTGGGGGTAATATCGTCGGGGTTGATGGAAAGTTCTTCTACCAGAAGATCTTTTATCTTATCGTACATAATATCCTCCTTAGTCTGTACTTTAAAATCAATAACATAACTATTATAATTGCATTCCGGGATTATGTCAAGCATTTTTGGGATAATTTCAAAAAAAAGTAAGATTTCTCTTGAAAACTACTGCCGTTTCGGTTATAATACCATTAGCAGAGGGGTATTCCTCAGGAAAACCCTCGTATAAATCCTGTTACATATCAAAGGAGCTCTATCATGAAAACCGCAGTATCTTCATACAGCTTCGGCAGCTACCTTTCCGAGGAAAAGTTAGGCTACCTCGGCATTATCGAAAAAGCAAAGGAGCTGGGCTTTGACGGAATCGAATTCACAGATGCCGGCTGGGTATGCAACCCCGAAAATGCACTGAAAATCAAGGAAAAATGCGCTGAGGTAGGCATCGTCCCCGTGAATATCGCCATGGGTGCCAACTTCCTCGCAGAAAATATCAAAGACACCATCGCCAATGTTCGTGAGGTCATCGATATCGCTGCCATTATCGGCATCCCCTTCGTCCGCCACGACGTTGCTTACGGCTTCTCCAATGATATCAAAATCGGAAGAAGCTACGACTGCGCGATCCCTAAAATGGTTGATGCCATTCGTGAGGTAACAAAGTACGCCGAGCAGAAGGGGGTTCGCACCTGCACGGAAAACCACGGCTTCTTCTCTCAGGATGCCCTCCGTGTGGAAAAGCTCATCAACGAAGTCAACCACCCCAATTTCGGCGCCCTCGTTGATATCGGAAACTTCATGTGCGCGGATGAGGATCCCACCATCTCTGTCGGCATCATGGCTCCCTACGCCATCCATGCACACGCTAAAGACTTCCACTGGAAAAGCGGTATGGACATCGATCCCGGTGAAGGCTGGTTCCGCACAAGAGCCGGCAACTACCTGAGAGGTGCCATCATCGGTCACGGTGAAGCAAAGCCCTTCCAGAGCATCCAGACACTGAAGAGAGAAGGCTACGACGGGTTCATTTCCATCGAATACGAAGGCCTGGAGGACAACCTGTACGGACTCCGTGTGGGCCTTGAAAACCTCAAGAGATTCATCGAAGCATAATTCCACGGAATCATTCACGGGGCTGTTGCAAGTCTAATTTGCGGGGGAGGAAAAACTTTTTGAAAAAAGTTTTTCTTCCCCCTTCTAAGTGCAACAGCCCCCTTTTTGCTCTCGCAATTATTAACAATAAATTCATAACAACGTCCACCGCATGAAATGTAAATGTTGTAATATATTAAAAAAGCCCATCAGAGGTATTGCAATGTCAGCGGAAAATAAAGCAGCAAAACAGACTAAAAAGAAAAAAATGCTCATCGGCATCATCGTAGTGGCACTTCTCGGAGGCGTCAGCTGGATTCTCACGGAAAACCCACAGCTTTTTGAAAAAGAGGAGAACGGCCCCACCTCCATGTACTCCGACGAAATCAAGAGCTACCTTTTCTACCCTGCAGATTACGATCTGGACGTGAAATCCGACAAGGCCTACATGGAGATGAACCGTTACGTTTACTACAAAAACGGCGCGGAAACCATTGCCATCACCGACGGGGACTACGGCCGCCACGGTGCTGTTGTAGAGTTTTTCGGGCTGTATTTCGAAACAGTAATCCGAGGAAACGCCAGAACCTACAACACCTTTTTCACGGATCACTACTACAAAACCAACACCCCCTACGACCAATTCACACCCCAGATGCTCTACGATATTCTGATCGAGCAGCTTTCTGTCACAGAGAACCAAAACAAAACCTATACCTACGCCTTCAACGTATCCTATAAGATCCACAAAAACACAGGCACCTTCCGAAACGACATCGACAGCGACACAAGCAAGGTGCTGTATTTCGAGCTGATTGAGTACCCCGACGGACGGGTGCTCATCGATCGGATCACCTACTACAAATAGAACGACTGAATGGAGCAAAGCATGAAAATCAACATCCGAGGGGTCAATTTTGACAATCTGACGCTGAACGAAACGGTAGACCTGATCCTGACCCGTCTGGAAAAAGGGGAGCAAACCGCAGTCTATACCCCCAATTCCGAGATCGTGCAGGCGTGCATCGAGGACAACAGCCTTTACACCGTCATCAACTCGGCAGAAATCATCTGCCCCGACGGAATCGGCGTCATCAAAGCGGCAAACATTCTGAAAACCCCGTTAAAACAAAAAGTCGCAGGCATCGAGGTTGGCGAAAAGCTGATCGCATCCCTGACAGACGGCAGAAAATCCATCTTTTTCCTCGGCGGAAAGCCGGGCATCGCAGAGAAAGCGGCAACGGAAATGGAGAAAAAATACCCCGGCATCCGAATCGCCGGAACAGGGGACGGCTACTTCAAAAAAGAGGGCGCGGAATCCGATGCTGTAATCGAAAAAGTCAACAAATCGGGTGCAGACGTGCTCTTTGTGTGCCTCGGTGCCCCTGCTCAGGAAAAATGGATCTTCCAAAACCGAACCAAGCTGA
>SVSU01000148.1 GCA_015064135.1 Oscillospiraceae bacterium | reverse complement strand
AAAAATTGATGAAACTGAAGGAGGTGATGGCATGGAAATGAAAAAAGCGGCGGTGCGAAGCGTTATAATCATCGTCATTCTTGTGCTTTCGCTGGTCATCGGTGCCGCCTACAACAGGATGTGGTACAATATCGACCTGCAGAATTACCCGAGAGAATACAGCGCCCTGGTTTCCACCTATGCCGCGGAATACGGTGTTCCCGAGTATGTGATCTATGCCGTAATCAAAACGGAAAGCGATTTTCAGAGCAATTTTGTGGGGGAGGACGGCAGGATCGGGCTGATGCAGCTCTCAAAGCCCACCTTCCGACGGCTTCTCGCCATGAACAAGGCATCCCTTGATGAGGGGATCCTCTACGATCCTGCCACCAACATCGAATACGGCGCCTATTATCTTTCCTACCTCTACACGGAGTACAATCGCTGGACCACGGTGTTTGCCGCCTATGCCACCGATAAGGAAACCGTTGATAAATGGCTGAGCGACCCCGAGTTTATCGACGAAAAGGGCAATCTGGAGGTGATTCTCGACGAGGAGGTCCTGGAATTTGTGGAAAATGTCAACGAAACCATTGTAATGTACAAAACCCTATATTATAGTTGAAAGGAAACGGCACTATGGCAGAAAAAACAAAGGGACAGCTTCTCCGCGAAGAGCTGTTTTACAAGAAAAAGAACGCATTTGAGGTAAGAAGCGCTGACGAGATGAAGGCGGCGAAGGATTACGCGGTGGGTTATGCCGAATGGCTTGACAAGGCGAAGACGGAACGTGAGGCTGTTCTCGCCTCCGTTGAGCTTCTCCGCGAAGCCGGCTACAAGGAATACCATGTGGGCGACAAGCTGGCGGCAGGGGATCGGGTGTACCTCGTGAACCGCGGCAAGGCGCTTTTCGCCATCAAGGTGGGGGTTGAGCCCATCGAAAAGGGGATACGCATTGCGGCGGCTCATGTGGACTCCCCCAGACTTGACCTGAAGCAGCACCCCCTCTTTGAAAACGACGGCATCGGCTACTTCAAGACCCATTATTACGGCGGCGTGAGAAAGTATCAGTGGGCGACCATTCCTCTCGCTCTCCACGGCGTTGTTGTGCTGAAGGGGGGCGAGACCGTTGATGTGAAGATCGGTGACGAGGCAGGGGATCCCGTGTTCTGCATCACCGACCTGCTCCCCCATCTGGCAAAGGACCAGGACGCAAAGCCCCTGGGTGCCGCCTTTACCGGGGAAGGGCTGAACATTGTCATGGCATCCTCCCCCTATATTGAGGAGGACGGTACGGTAACACCTGCCGACGAAAAGGTGAAGCTCACGATCATGGCGATCCTCAACGAAAAATACGGCATCACCGAGACCGATTTCATGAGCGCGGAGCTTAGCATCATCCCCGTCCAGAACAGCGCGGATGTGGGTCTTGACCGCTGGCTCATCGGCGGCTACGGCCACGACGACAGGGTCTGCGCATACACAGCCCTCACCGCACTGATGGACAACACCGAAGGCGAGCACACCGTTATGGTGGTTCTTGCCGATAAGGAGGAGACGGGCTCAAACGGCATCACAGGTATGCAGTGCAGGCTCCTTGCCGACCTTATAGAAGAAATTGCACACAATCTGGGCGGAAATCCGAACACGGTACGCCACAACTCCATCTGCCTTTCCGCGGATGTGGCGGCGGCTTATGACCCCAACTATCCCGAGGTTTACGAAAAGCGCAATTCTGCCCTCATCCACTGCGGCCCCGCCATTGCAAAGTACACGGGTGCTCGCGGAAAGGGCGGCACAAACGATGCATCCGCCGAGGTGATGGCAGAAGTTCGCCGTATGCTCGACGGTCAGGGCGTTCTCTGGCAGACGGCGGAGCTCGGAAAGGTTGACCAGGGCGGCGGCGGCACTGTGGCTATGTATATCGCCAACCACAACATTCCCACCATCGATATCGGTGTACCCGTTCTGTCCATGCACGCTCCCTTTGAGGTAATATCCAAGGCTGACCTTTACGAGACCTACAAGGCATTTGATGCATTCTGCAAATAAGACACTTGCCGAAATTACACCGCTGAAAGGGCTGAGCAATGTTAGACAAATTGAAAGAGGCGGAAGTCCGCTTTGATAAGATCGACGAGGAGCTTTTGTCCCCCGAGGTCATGGCGGACATGGAGCGCTACACCAAACTGATGAAGGAGAGGGCAGCGCTTGCCCCCACCATTGAAAAATACCGCGAATACAAGGCGGCGGAGCAGGCTGTGGCAGATGCCCGTGACATTCTTGAGACGGAGACCGACCCGGAGCTTTGCGAAATGGCGCAGGAGGAGTTCAAGGAGGGAAAGGAAGCCCTCATCCGTCTGGAGGAAGAGCTGAAGATTCTCCTTCTGCCCCGAGATCCAAACGACGACAAGAACGTTATTGTTGAGATCCGCGCAGGGGCAGGGGGAGACGAGGCGGCACTTTTTGCAGGTGTCTTATATCGTATGTACACCATGTACGCCGACAGCAAGCGATTCAAAACGGAGACCGTCAGCATCAACGAAACGGGGCTGGGGGGATTCCGCGAGATCACCTTCATGATAAACGGCGAGGGTGCGTATTCCCGATTCAAGTACGAAAGCGGTGTGCACCGTGTCCAGCGCGTTCCCGAAACGGAGGCGTCGGGCAGAATCCACACCTCCACCGCCACCGTTGCCGTTCTCCCCGAGGCGGAGGATGTGGAAATTGAGATCAACCAGAGCGATCTTGAAATCGAGACCATCAAATCAAGCGGTGCCGGCGGTCAGCACGTCAACAAGACCGAGAGCGCCATCCGTCTCCTTCACAAGCCCACGGGAATCGTCATCGAGTGCCAGGACGAGCGAAGCCAGTACAAGAACAAGGACAAGGCAATGAAGCTCCTGCGCTCCAAGCTCTACGACATGAAAACGAGGGAGCAGAACGACAAAATCGCATCGGAGCGCCGTTCTCAGGTGGGTACGGGAGACCGAAGCGAGCGCATCCGAACCTACAACTACCCTCAGGGGCGCGTCTCCGACCACAGAATCGGCTTGACCCTGTACTCCCTCGAAAACTTCCTCAACGGCGACATCGAAGCCATGATCGACGCCCTCGCAACAGCAGACGCGGCGGAGCGATTAAAAGGGGAAGATTGGATTTGAAATAAAGCACAGCGGATGTGCGGCACAGCTGTCCCAAATAATAAAAGTTTTTGAGGTGGGGTTTGGGGCGGAACTTTTTCCCAAAAAGTTCTGTCCCCATCGCGTCCCCATCGCGTCCCCATCGCGTCCCCATCGCGCCCCCATCG
>SVSU01000147.1 GCA_015064135.1 Oscillospiraceae bacterium | reverse complement strand
AAAAACCTGTGGTTTGACACCTCCATGGGTGTGCTTGAAGGTCTGTCAAAGGAAAAAGCCCGCCGCATCATCCTCCGCCACGACCCCGAAAAGGTACTGTTCGGCACGGATTTCCCGTGGTGCGACCCGAAAATGAACGTGGACTTCATCCGTTCCCTCGGTCTGCCCGATGCGTTAAACGAAATGATCTTCCACGGGAATGCGGAGACGCTCCTTTCTTGTATATAAAAATTAAAAATGCTGTATGGACATTATCATCCACACAGCATTTTCTGTTTTTATATTCATATTTACCGTCATTCACCCTCGGCTTCCTGTGCCGCCGCCCCCCCAAGGTCAACCTCAGAGGGTTTCTGCGCGCCTCCGAAGCGGATATCTCCCCTTCCCCCGAGTCCGTTCATCTGCATCATGGTCTCAAGGGTAGTGATGTCGCTGGAAATGTCGATGGATTCGTTGGCGAAAAGCTGATCCACCTGCTGCTCAAAGCCTGTCACCAGAAGGTCAAGGATGCTCTCGATCTTCTCTTTGGACTTCTGCATATTCTCCCCTGCCACACCCATGCGCTCGATCCTGCTGTATGACTCAAGGAGCTTCAGTGTGGTGGGCAGGTAATAGTTCATAAACGTCCTTGTTGCCGGCATGGCTTCGGGATGTTCGGTGACATAATCGAAAATGTTCTGCGTATGTTCCTCAATGCGGTAAATTTTCTCGGACACGGCAAAATCGTGGATTTCATCGTTGAGGCGGCGGATCTCAAGAATAACGGAACGGAATTTTCCCTCATCGGATTCTGTTTCATCAGCCGTATTCTTCGCCTGCCCCTCATTGGGCGCCATCTTGTCCACGTCGGAATTCATGGGGGCAAAAGTGACATCCGGCACGGCATCCGCATTCCGCATGAAGCAGTTGGACGAGGCATCGATATAGGCGCCCTCTCCGAATTCCCCCTTGCTTATCATCTGCTGAAGGTATTTGCGAATCTTCTTCGGCTTTTTTCCCGCTGCCGACACAATCTTTCCCAGCTCCACGCTGTCACGTTCACCGATAAAGGCACGGATAAGGTCAAAACATTCTTCCTTTTCTTTGGATTTTCGTATGGCAAGATAAGAAAGCCCCGAAACTCCAAACAAACCTACGGAAAAAAGGATATCCGATACAAGTTCTCGCAAGGAGTTCGCTCTGCCGACGGAAACGGCAATGCCCGACCAGCCCAAGAACAGCCAGAACAGGCAGCTGACCCACAGCAATCCTCGTTTGACCTTCGCCGAAAGGCTCTTTTCGGAATTCCCTCCCCCCGTCTTTTTATCTTTCTTCCCAACGGGATTCGCGACGGAAAAATCGGCTTCCTTCCATTGGCGAGGCTCATATTCGGCATCTGCCTTTGATGCAAAATCGCCTATGGCATCCCCAACACCCTTCGCCGCTTTACGAACGGTCTGTTGTCCCTTGCCGGAAAAAACTATCTTGAGAATGGCGAGAATAACGCCCACGGGGAATGAAAAAACAAGCGCCAGCGCGATCACCCACAGGGGTATATCAAACTGCGGTCCGTTCTGATTCCTGCTCACTTGTCCAATGCCTCCTTATTTTCCTTTTGTTCCTGCCCTTCCTCGTGCTCCGCACACACACGGGAATAGAATTTCGCCCTTCCCCTTTTTCCCATCTGTCGTATCAGTCCCCTTGATTCCAAAACCTTGATGATCCCGTACATATAACGTACACCCACACCGCAGGCTTTGGCAAATTCGGCAGTTGTAAATTCCTCAGGCAGCTCATGGGGGATATACTCCGCAAAATCGGCATTTGTCTTAAACTCCACGATTTCACAGATGTCCGTGGGGATGCGCTCGTAGCGGTGGGAGCCTTTTTTGCGGTCACGGCTCCACCCGTCAAGCATACGGTAATCATCCACGTTGAGAAGCACCGCCGTCACCGTCAGATTCGGGTTGGAAACATGGGGCAGGATTCTCACCATCTCGAAGAGGGCATCGTACACCCCCTTTTTTTTCGGCGAACGTCTTTTTCCGGAAATATTCCCCGTTTCAGGCTCGATCCACGACACATACTTAATGTGAGGGATAGGGTATACCAGATTCACTCTGCAGGTGGGAAGATAAGCCTCCAGCTTTGCTCCCAAGCCCGAGAAGCCCGAGGTTTCAATCTCCGTAATGCTGTCACCGCGCTTGATATCTGCGATAAACCCTTCAAAAGGAACCTCGTGGTAATCAAGATCGGGTTCAAAATAGCGCTTCATTATGATATGGAGTTTTTTCTCCTTGTATGTACCGATATTGAAGCGCTGATGGGTCTCGAGTGTGGAATCACAGCATATTTTATAGAACAGCGCTCGGTTTACGGGAATCTTCATCAATACCTCTGCCTGAGCCACGCCAGAAGCTCGTCCGCTTCCTTATCGTCAAATTTACGGGAAAGAAACAGGGAATCCATAAAACGCACAAAGGAACCGTCGTGATAAAGGTTTACAAACTGCTCCGTTACGGAATGAAGGTATTTCTCCCTGTCGGCAAGAGGCATATAAAAACGTTCCTTCCCTTTTTTAAAGGAGGCGATAAATCCTCTCTCTTCCAGTCTTGTCAAAAACGAGATCAGCGTAGGCGCTTTCCATCCCTTTTTTGTGCCTATCTGCTGCATCAGAAATGCGGTCGTCATAGGGGGCTCTCCCTCCCATACCGCTGTCATGACCTCATATTCCGAATCGGGCAGGCGGATGCTGTAATCCACTGCCGCCGCTTTGTTTATAAGCTCATTCACGATTCCGTTCTGCTGTCCGTCGCTCATGTCATTTCTCCGTTCGTTTTGATTTCTTTACCATTATTATACACTTGCCTAAACTCTTTGTCAATCGAAAATTACCCTTTTTTGACAAACACCGTTTATTTTTTTGACGAATATCGATCATTTATTGTATTTTATCATTGACAAAAGCCGTCGGTTTCGGTATAATACAATTATTAAACAGATATTATAAATGGGTTTTCAAATGGTTCCTTGTGTCATACGATGAACGAAAACGGGAGAGGAGAGTCATAACCATGAAGAATATCAGTCTCCAGAGCATCAAATGGGAAAGTGTCCGTTCCATCTTCAGCATTATTGCCGAAAGGGACACGGTAAGCCGCGCCGAGATCGCCGAGGGAACGGGGCTCAGTCTTGTGACTGTCGGGAAAGCGGCGGATGCCCTCCTTGGAATGAGAGGTAAGATGATAGCCGTCATACCACAAACGGCATTCCCTGAAATCTGCACCATGCTCTGTACATAAAGCCTGTACTTCCTGGGAAGTAAAGCCTAAGAAAGGAGTAATCCCTTCTGAATCCAGAATGGTGT
>SVSU01000015.1 GCA_015064135.1 Oscillospiraceae bacterium | reverse complement strand
TCCTCCACCTGCTCGCAGATGGCTACCTTGTACCCCTTTTCGATGAGCTTGCCGATATAGGGCTCGCAGGAGTGGAAGGGAATGCCGCACATGGGCGCGCGCTCCTTCTCACCGCAGTCACGGCCTGTGAGGGTGAGATCCAGCTCCGCGGAAACGATCTGCGCGTCTTCAAAAAACATTTCGTAGAAGTCCCCGAGACGATAGAACAGGATATAGTCCTTGTACTGATCCTTGATATCGAAATATTGCAGCATCATGGGGGTCATAACGTTTGTCCTCCTAAAAGCGTGAAGCGGGGGGATGACAGCGCATCTCCTCGCTTGATGTGTGAGGGAGAAAATCTCTCCTCTTTTGATTTTGCCGTTACCTGTAAATTAAAACATAACCTGACGTGAGGTGGATGGGTTACAGCCAAAGTTGATTTGATCAACCAAAGTTGATTCTGATGATGAAAAATGGTGGGGCCCATTTTTCAAGTTTTTCTCTGGAGTGGGGCAGTTCGCTTACAAATCAAACTGCACATTATCCCCGGTAGACAAATTAAGTCTACTCGTTGGAGAATTTTCCGCAAGGGAAATTCTCGGGAGTGGGGCAGTTCGCTTACAAATCAAACTGCACATTATCCCCACTCAGTGGTTGCATCCGCCGCCGCAGGAAGAGCAGTCGTGGGAGCAGGGGCGCTTGCCTGTGATAACGAACTGGAGCTCGCCGTAGACCTCGTTTGTCAGCTCGTCGAAAGCATTCTTGGATTCAAGATAAGCGGTGTAAACGGGGTGTGTGGTGATGGTGTCGTAGAGCTCGTCGATTCTTGCCTGAATGGTTTCGCGCATTTCGTCGTCGGGTGTTTCGCCCTTGCCGTACATATCTGCGAGAATGTTCTGCTGTGTGTTGTATTCGGCGATGAGACCGTTGAGCTCTTCGCTCTTTTCGTACTCCGCGATAGCCTTTTCAATATCGGCGCATCTTGAATCTGCCTTGATGAGCGCACCCAGAGATGCGATAACGTTTTTCATTTCGTTTGTAAGAATTTCTGCCATTTTTGGTGTTTCCTTTCGGGATTGAATTTATATAATAAATTGTTTTATTACCGTTTTGTGTGATATATCAGATAAGTTTTGCTTCAATGGAGAAAGCCGAGGTGCCCGTAATCTCCACATCCGCAAATTCGCCGATGAGGGAGGTGTCCCCGGCAAAATGAATGGGGCGGATGGGGGCGGCTCTGCCCGTGAGCATTCCGCTGTCCGTTTTGCTGACCCCCTCCACCAGAACGCGCATTTTCCTGCCGACGAATCGGGAAAGCCTTTCGTCGGAGATGCCGTTCTGCAGGGCGAGCATCCTTTCAAACCGTGCTGTCGATACCTCGTGGGGGACAGGGTTCGGCATGGAGGCGGCAGGGGTGCCCGTCCGTGGTGAGTAGATGAAGGAGAAGATCATGTCATAGCGCACCGCACGAAGCATATCCATGGTGGCTTCAAAATCCTCCTCCGTTTCCCCGGGGAAGCCCACTATAATATCGGAGGTGATGCTCACATCGGGAACCGCTTTTTTCAGCTTTTCGATTTTTTCAAGATACTGCTCTGCGGTGTACTTTCGGTTCATCGCCTTGAGAATGGGGTCGGAACCCGATTGTACGGGAAGGTGGAAGTGCCCCACAATCTTTTCCTCCGTCGCCATGGCTTCAATCAGTCGGTCGGAGGCATCCTTCGGATGGCTTGTCATAAAGCGAAGCTGAAAATCGCCGTCGAGGGCGCAGATTCTGTGCATCAGCTCCGCAATGTCCATGCCACAGCCGTCATAGGAGTTCACATTCTGTCCGAGGAGGGTGATGTCCTTTGCTCCGTCGGCAATGAGCATTCGCGCTTCTTCGAGAATATCCTCGGGCTTGCGGCTTCTCTCCCGTCCTCTCACATAGGGGACGATGCAGTAGGAGCAGAAATTGTTGCATCCGTACATGACGGAGAGCCACGCCATATGCTTTGCTGTCCTGTCAAGGGGGATCCCCTCGGTGATGCCGTACTCATCGCTGATGACAAACTGTCTCGCGCCGCTCGTCAGTGCATTGTGAACAAGGGAGGGAAGGCGGTGGATGGCGCCCGTGTCGAAGGTGAAGGAAACGTAGGGGTAACTCATTTTCAGCTTGTCCGCACGGTGCTTCTGTGTCACCATGCATCCGCCCACACCGATGAGAAGGTCGGGGTTCTTTTCGCGGATGTGCTTGTATGTGCCGATGATGGAGAGAGCCTTTTTCTCGGCGTGCTCCCTCACCGCACAGGTATTGACGAGGATCAGATCCGCTTCATCGGGGGTATCGACCCTGCGGTAGCCCATCATGCGGCAGAGCCCGGCTAAGCGTTCGCTGTCCGCTTCGTTCTGCTGACAGCCGAAGGTCTGTACATAATAGCCCGGTGCAGCGGAGCCTGTTTTACCCCTTTTTTCGTGTATTTTTCGGATTGCGGAAACCGTGGCGTCGAGTCCGCCCTCCGTCATGCAGTTTGACATATATTCAGTATGGTTCCTTTTTCGTGAAATTATCAATTGTTTTCAGCAGGTGCGCCGAAAATGGTGTAATTGTCGTTTGTCAGCTCAAAGCTGCCGTTTTTCATAAGTCCGTCGGTGAGGATGATCTCGTTTGCGTCGGTGACAAAAATCGCCTCAAAAACAAGGGTTCCGTCCTCGTAAAGCTTCAGGGCTTCTTCCTCGCCCATGACAAACAGCGCCGTTGAAAGCGCATCCGCCGCCGCACCGTTTGAGGAGACGCAGGCAACGCTTCTCAGTCCCGATTCCGCAGGATAGCCTGTTACGGGGTCGATGATGTGGTGGTAGCGGACACCGTCCTCTTCAAAATAGCGCTCGTAGTCACCCGAAACGGAGAGGAATCCGTTTGAGAGATAGAGATAACCGATGATTCCCTCGGGATCATTGGGGTCTTTGATGCCCACCTTGTAGGTCTCGCCGTCCTCCTTTGTGCCGAACACTCCGATGTTGCCGCCAAGGGACACAAGACCGTAGGGGATATCGGTGGTGCTGAGGTATTTCAGCAGTTCCTGTGTGGCATAGCCCTTGCCCACACCGCCGAAGTCGATTTTGGTGAGGGAGTCAACCTTTGAGATGGTGTTTCCCTTCACCACGATCTTGTCCGTACCCGTGTGGAGCAGGGATTCCATGATCTCCACATCCTCGGGGACGGGACCGCCGTCGGAGACATTCCACAGCTCCACAAGATCGCCGAGAGTGGGGTCGTACGCGCCGTTTGTCAGCTCGGAGATGGTGTATGCGGTGTCAAGGACGGAGAGAAGCTCCCCTGAGGAGTCAACCATCATGTTGATCTCACGGTTCAGAGCATAGATCTGGCTGTCCTCGTTGTGTGCGGAGAGGAGCAGGTCGATATCATTGAGAATGGCGGCGCACTCGTCTGCTGTGTTTTTCAGATATTCCTCGGAGATGGCTTTCCCGTCCGCATCCTCTTTTGCAAAGCGGAGGGTAATGTAGGTGTCAAAACCAAAGAAGTGAGCATCGTAATATTCGTTTGTCACCCGATTTCCGCATCCCGTAAAGGAAGTAACGAGAAGGAGTGAGGAGAGAATGAGGGGGATGAGCTTTTTCATAACTTTAATCTCCTTTGGAAGATGAAATTCAGTATGAGCCCGTTTACCGTACCGTAGAGACATGATGCGGCAAGCAGGAGGGGGACATAGGAGAACACAGCCGTTGTGCTCATAACAAACGCAGCCGAGCCGAGCTGACCCATGTTGTGAAAAACAGCGCAGAGCACCGAGATTCCAACAAAGCCGAAGGGTCTTTCGAGAATCGGCAGGGCGCGCAGGAGAAACAGCAGAATAAGTACAGCCGCGGCTCCCGATGCGGAGAAGATAAAGGATGTCACATTCCCGAAGAGGAGGGCGGTGATGACAACTTTTCCGAGGGACACCAAAGCGGCGTCGGAGGGGGAGCAGATGTAGGCTGCCGTGAGGATTCCGATATTGGAAAGCCCCAACTTGAAGCCGGGGAGGGGGATCCATGCCGTGACGGGGACGAGCACTTCGACAAAAGCGAGAATGAGAGTAAGTCCGAGGAGCGCGGCATCAAGGGCAAGGCGATGGACTTTTTTATCCGACGATAAAATCTTCATCCGATGCCTCCTTCCCGTCTACCGTGACCGAAACCTTTGCCGGGAGGCAGATGATGGCTTCGCCCGACTTCGAGACAGCACCCGTTTTTTTGCAGATCCCATCTCCGCAATCGGAGCTCTCCACCCAAACCCTTCCGTTTTCCGAAACCACGGTGAGGGTGACACCCGAGGAGGTGACGGTGAAGCGGTTGTTCACATGAAGCGGATATTTTGTTTCCCCGTTTTCACACATGACGGTGAAGGAGTCCCCGGGGGAGCCGTCACGGGGGAGAATAAGCAGAACTGCGGCAAGCATAATTCCTGCAATGAGGAGAATGTCTGCGGCGGTGATACGGGTTTTCGGCATTTTTTTCTACCATAATTTAATTAAAATAAAACCTTCTCTTATTATACACGAAAAATCCCTTTAAGTCAACAAATTTGTGCAAGGAATACGGCAGGAAAGTTGACTCTCACTGAACAAAACATGAGCGAAGAACGGTCGGGCAGACCATCCGTCGCTCATGTGCAATTATCCTTTCAGCTTTTTTATGACCATCATCATGGCGTGTGCCGTGGTCAGCCGACGGATGCGCATTCTGTCCGATTTTCGGTTGAACATTACCTTTTCCGTTATTACCTCATCCCCAAAGGCGAGTCCGAAGCATACCGTTCCCACAGGCTTTTCCTCACTTCCGCCGCCGGGGCCCGCAACACCTGTGACAGATACCGCAATATCGCATCCCAGCGCTTTTTTCGCTCCCTTTGCCATGGCTGCCGCACATTCCTCGGAGACCGCACCGAAGTCGTCAAGCACTACCCTCGGTACTCCCAGCACCTTTTCCTTTACCTCGTTGGCATAGGACACGATTCCTCCGAGGAGGACATCCGACGCGCCGGGGATATCACCTACCGCCGAGGAGATCATGCCTGCCGTACAGCTTTCCGCGGTGCCGAAGGTCATTCCACGGGAACGGAGTGCGGCGATGAGAGCAAGAACAACGGAGTTTTTCGCTTCCCAGGGGTCGTTGGTCTCTGTGTAGATGTACTTGCCTGCCTCCGTTTTGCTGATCTCCTTCGCTTTTTCACGGCACAGCTTTCTGCATTCGTCCTCTGTTTTGCCGAATGCGGTTATGCGGATCCGCACCTCATGCTCGCAGGCGTAAGGGGCGACCGTGGGGTTTGTGCTCTGTTCCATCATGTCGTGGAGAATGGCTTCCGCCCGACTCTCACCGATTCCGTACAGATGAAGATTCAAACTGTAACTTGTCTGATTTGTCAGTTTTTTCAGATAGGGGGTCACGCACTCTCTGAACATGGGCTCGCATTCGGAGGGGGGACCGGGGAGGAGAACGGCGGTTTTGAGGGTGCCGTTTATTTCTTTTGAGAGAGCAATACCGGGGGCGGTTCCCCATTTGTTGAAGAAAACCTCAGCTCCTTCGGGAATAAGGGCTTGCAGGAGATTATTCTCCGTCATGGGTCTGCCCGTTTTGTCGAAAAAGCGGAGAAGATCTTCTCGTACGCTCTCGTCCATGAGAAGGGGGACGCCGAAGTATTCCGCGGTGATCTTTTTTGTGATGTCATCGAGTGTGGGCCCCAGTCCTCCCGTCAGAATAACGAGATCGGAACGGGAGAATGCCTCGCCGATGGTTTCGCGAAGCCGTTCGGCATTATCTCCCACAACGGACTGACGGTATGACGTGATGCCCAGTTCCGACAGTCGTTTTGCGATAAAGGCGGCATCGGTGTTGATAATGTCGCCGAGAAGAAGCTCGGTACCGACGGATAATATTTCGCAGATCATAAGAAACCTCCAAAATAAATAAGGGAAAAGATCAGTTTCCTTTCCCTTAAAATGTTTTTTGTTTGTATAGACAGGAATTAAACTGCAAGGCGGACAAATCTGCCGACGTACTGCGGCTTATATTACCAAACGACCTTGTCGCCGCCCTTTTCCACGGATTCAAATGCGGTCATGATTACCTTCAGCACAGTGCGCATCTGATCGTGAGTTACCATCTGTTCTTCCAGACCGTCCATGGCGCGGACAAAATTACGGTAGTAATCATGCACGTCGGAGGAGGGCTTGGGGATGTCATACTCGTCCACGGTGATGCTGTCACGGGGCGCCATGGTCTTTGTGAGTCCGCTGGCGTTCACAACGGGGAGAACATCGGATTCGTGCCATGCCTTGCACTTTACAACGTGTGCGGGGATGGTCCAGTGAGGGATGATGGCGGTACCCTTTTCGGCACGCATATAGAATCGGGGCATATCGATGAAGTTGTATGTACCAACCTCGCAGTAAGCCTTCTTTCCGCTTGTGTATTCGATCCAGAGCTGGAAGCCGTCGTCAACTTCCTTATTTGTGATGTGGTCGAAGGTGCAGCGCACGGACTTTACATCGTAGCCGAGGATCTGGCAGGCCTGGTCGATGATGTGGATACCCCAGTCATAGAGCATACCGCCGCCGTATTTCTTGATTCCGCGCCAGTCGGAGGGGATGCCGCGGCTGCCGTGGATTCTTGATTCAATATTGATAACCTCGCCCAGTTCTCCGCTTTGTGCGATCTGCTTCATGGCGAGAGCGTCCACGTCGAAGCGTCTGTTCTGGTGAACGGAGAAGATCTTTCCGGCTTTTTTGGAAGCGGCGATCATTCTCTCAAGGCTTTCCATGGAAAGGGTAACGGGCTTTTCGGAAAGAACGTGCTTGCCTGCCTCCAGTGCCGCGATGGCGATCTCCTCGTGAACATCGTTGGGGGTGGCGATGGTCACAATATCGATGGTGGGATCGGCGAGCAGTTCTTCTCTTGTGTTGTAAACCTTAATGCCTCGGGATGCGGCAAGGTCACGTTTTGCTTCGTCAATATCGTAAATTCCCGCAAGATTACATACATCACTTGTCAGCAGATTTTTGCAGTGGAAGCCTGCGCCCATTCCGCCGTAGCCGATAACAGCAACATTTTTCTTCATAGTTGTTTTCTCCATTTCTTTGCATTGCGGCACACGCCGCGGTATATGATGCTTCGAGGGGGTGCCCTCGGGGTCATATTCGATGAAAAAGTGCAGACACATAGTCATACACTTCTATTATACCGAATTTTTGGGAGAAGTCAAGTATAATAGTGCAAAATTTTATTGGGGTGTGGGATTTATATATCGTTACTGTATATTACAGTGACGCTCCATAGACCCAACGCCCCACGTTCGCTATATCATTGTAATATACAGTAACGCTTTATCCCCCGAAAAGAATAAATTTCAAGAATTTACAGATTTTTTCTCATTTGGTGTTGATTTTTTCGCCGATATGAGTTACAATAATAAAGTTGAAATAAAAAAGCGGAAAACTCCGCGGATGTAAGAAAGGGTTTATTATGGCACTTGTAAACACCAAGGAAATGTTCAAGAAGGCATACGACGGCGGCTACGCTATCGGCGCATTCAACATCAATAACATGGAAATCGTTCAGGCGATCACCGAAGCGGCAGGCGAGCTCCGTTCTCCCGTTGTTCTTCAGGTATCCGCAGGCGCGAGAAAGTACGCAAAGCAGGAATACCTCATGGCTCTCGCAGAAGCAGCCATCAAGGACTCCGGCATTGACCTCGCTCTCCACCTTGACCACGGCGCAGACTTCGAGATCTGCAAGGCGTGCATTGACGGCGGCTTCACTTCCGTTATGATCGACGGTTCTCACCACAATTTCGAGGATAACATTGCCGTTACAAAGAAGGTAGTTGAATACGCTCACGAAAGAGGCGTTGTTGTAGAAGGTGAGCTCGGCGTTCTCGCAGGTGTTGAGGATGACGTTGTAGCCGAGCATTCCTCCTACACAAGACCCGAGGAGGTTGAAGAGTTCGTTGCACGCACAGGCGTTGACTCTCTCGCTATCTCCATCGGTACATCCCACGGTGCATACAAGTTCAAGCCCGAACAGTGCACAAGAAACGCTGACGGTGTTCTCGTTCCCCCGCCGCTTCGTTTCGATATTCTGGAAGCTATCATGGAAAGAATCCCCGGATTCCCCATCGTTCTCCACGGTGCGTCCTCCGTTTCTCAGGAGCACGTTAAGGAGATCAACGCAATCGGCGGCGCACTTCCCGATGCTGTCGGTATTCCCGAAGAACAGCTCCGCAAGGCTGCTACTCTCGCAGTCTGCAAGATCAATATCGACTCCGATATCCGTCTTGCAATGACCGCAGGTATCCGCCGTGTAATGCACAACCAGCCCGACGTATTTGACCCCAGAACCTACCTGACCGTTGCTCGCGCAGAGGTTAAGGCTATGGTCGCTCACAAGATCAAGAACGTCCTCGGCTCCGCAAACACCCTCTAAGGTGGGCAGTACCCACAGCCAAACTCGTGTGGGCAGTACCCACAGCCAAACTCGTGTGGGCAGTGCCCACAGCCAAACTCGCTGTTTTTGAAGCCGGAGTCGCATGACATCCCGCGAGGGTGACGGCTTTCGGGAGTTGGTTTTTGAAATCCGGAGTTGCATGACATCCCGCGAGGGCGACGGCTTCGGGAGTTGGTTTTTGAAATCCGGAGTTGCATGACATTCCGCGAGGGCGACGGCTTCGGGAGTTGGTTTTTGAATCCGGAGTTGCATGTCATTCCGCGAGGGTGGCGGTTTCCGGGATTTGGTTTTGTTGAGTCTGCGAAGTATAAAAAAACGACATCAGAGTTCAGTCTTGTGCTGGACTCTGATTATTCTTATAAATGAGGTAAGCATTTATGAAATGGACCGGGGAGTACATTGTCAATGCAAACGATATTGACATGAATTTCGTGGTTACGGTATCCAATATCTGCCGCTATATGCAGGATGCGGCATACAGTCAGATGGAGGCAGACGGACTGTCCTACGAGGCACTTTTTGACCGTGGGTTTGCTTTCGTGCTGAGCCGCATGAATCTGAGCATATATGCGCCCCTTTACTCTCACGACAAGTTAGAGGTCCAGTCATGGGCGTGCGAATCCAAGGGTGTGACCTTCAGCCGATGTTACAGGATTCTTCGTGACGGCGCCATTATGGCGGAAGCGGTCTCCATGTGGGCGCTTGCCGGTGTGCATGACAAAAAGCTGCACAGGGTCAGCGAATTTGATCTGCCCTACGGTATGGACGCCATGCTGGAGCTGGATATGCCTGCCAGAATGAAGATTCCCGAGGGGGTTTCCTTCAGTCTTGTGGGAGAGCACACGGTGGGGTACGGCGACACGGACATGAACGGTCATATGCACAACACAAGATACCCCGACATGATCTGCGGCTTTATCGGCGGAATGAAGGGTCAGCGAGTGATCTCCATGGCATTGAATTTCGTGGCGGAGGCGCCTCTCGGGGAGACGTTGAAGGTCTACCACGGTGAGAGCGACGGCGTACACTACATACGCACCGTCCGCGAAAACGGAAGCACCAATATTGAGGCGGAGATCATAACGGAAGCCATATAACAAACGAAAACTGCGGCGATGCATCGTGTTTTTGATGCACCACCGCAGTTTTTTTATTGTTTTATTTGCCGTTATATTCGTCTGTCAGCATTTCGATGGATGCCTTGATGTAGCGGATTCTTTCTTTTTCGGTATCGTTTGCCGCTTCCCAGGCGCGGTTCAGAGCATCCACAGCTTCCGCACCGAAATCACGGTCTGTGTCGCTGTACATACAGAAGAAGAGGTAGTCCGTGACGGTAACAAGGTCGGTATTCCAGCGCATGGGGACGTTGAATGCGTCGTAAACGCTCTCGCGGCCCACTTCCCATGCTTCCTCAATGATGCGGTAGTAATCCTGCATGGCGGCGGAGGCATTGCCGTACACCTTGTCGCAGAATTCCACGATGAGCGCATCGATATCCTCCTCGGGATTCCAGGCGAGCTTGTGGTATAGCCAGAAGGTGAGCGTATTCATCTGCCATGTGTCACTGCAGAGGAAGTCGGAATTCTCCAAGGGTCTTTCCACATCCGTCAACGGGGAATGACCGAAACCGGTGTCCCAGATATGGATCTGGTCATAGTCCACGATCCCCTCGGACATGAGACCCGTAAAGCCGTTTTCCTTGTAATAGAGGAAATGCTCCTGAAGTCTGTCCCAGATGGGGCGCTCATAGCGGACGGAAGGGACAAAGGTGCCATAATAATTGTAGAAGGTGATGTTTCGGGTCTTTGTTTTCCATATTTCAAGGTCACGGTAGATTCTCGTGTTCGCTTCGTTCCGTTCATCATAGAGGGAGAAGGGGAGCTCCTCCGTGATGGGACAGAACACCAGTCCGATATTGGGCTCAAGGTCGCATCTCGGGGGTGTCTGTGCGATGGTGTAAGCGAAGGTGGTGATGGTGATATCGGGATATTTTTCGCCAACCTGACGTGCTATTTTGTTGAGGAAGGTGTAGAACACGGTGGAGATGAAGTCCTCGTCACCGGGCTGAACGAACTGACCCGGTGCGTACTCAAAGGGCTGGTTGTTCTCGGGGTAAACATAGCCGCCCGAGAAGTCCTCGATATTGACGCCGAAGCAGTCAATGTCAACGGTGGGAGTGTATTGGTCAAGGATGGAGATCACGTTTGCGGCGATGGTGTCCGCTGTGAGATCGCTCCAGAAGTTGACCTGACCGGAGCTCTCGTAACTGCCGTGGTTGCCGTTTGTGTCCGTGTCCCAGTATTCCTTGATATTCGGGTCATAGATGGGGCTTGACGCCACGAGGTATTTTACATTGTGGCAGGTGATGAATGGGCGCAAACCATTTTCGAGATCGTTTGCCCAGCGGTCCTTCATGGTAGCGGAGGAATAGGAGGCGTTCAGCTTGTTTCGTGAGAAGAACAGGTTGGTGTGGTCGGCGGCGACAACATAGTCAAAGCCTCCCGAAACCCATCCGCGTACCGAGAAGGGGGACTTTTCGCGGTAGTCTGTTTTCTCAATGGCAGCGGTGGGCATCTCGTCGTAGATCAGCCCGCGGTCGTCGTAGGAACGGATCCAGAGAACTCCGAGATTTTCCTCAATGAAGTCGTATGTGCCGTTGAGGGCGCCTCGGGAATTGGCACCGAATATGTAAACCTTGCCGCCCTCGGTACGGATGGCAAAGCCGTCGTCGCCGTATCGCTCCGTGTCCCCCACATTGCCTGTTTCTCTGAGCCATGCCAGGTCCTCAGGGAAAAGGGTCTCAAGCTCGGGAAGGCTTTCGGGGGTGGCGATGATGATGGAGGTGCCGTCGGCAGGGGTGGTGGAAACGGGGATGTCGGCACCTGTGACCGTCTTGATGTGGTATACAAGCTCCTTCGCTGCGAGGGCTTCTACACTGTCAGCATTTTCGGAGAGGAGGATGTGAGATGCGGCGATGCCATCTTCGGCAATGAAATTCTTTTCGGCTTCGGCTGTGTCACCTTCGGGGGCCATGGTTTCGGTCGCTGCGGTGTCGGTTGCCGTTTCGCCGTATGTGCCGTTTCCGCATGATGTGACTGCCGAGGCGAGCATGAGCACAGCGAAGAATAATGAGATAATGCGTTTCATACTTGTCAGACCTTTCTTATTAAAAAAATCAAATTAAAAAAATCAAAGCACGAACAGCTTCTCGGGCTTTACTGCGGTTCCGGCTTCATATTCCGAAACTCTGCCGAGGGCGATAAACTCCCCCTTGCAGCGCAGTCTGATAAGCTGACCCACGGGGTAGTCTGTTTTCAGTTTTTTCTGATAAAGCTCCGTTCCGCCGCGGATCAGTTTGGCGTAAAATTCGTTGATGTTGATAACGGGGAAGTCCATGAACAGTGATTCCACGGGCTTCGGGAGGGCGAGCCGTTCCTCGAAGGTCATTTCCTCAAGCTCCGCAATGGTTATGGATTCCTCAAGGGTGAAAACCCCCGTTTGTGTTCTCACAAGGGCAGACATGACAGCACCGCACCCCAGCGCTTCGCCGATATCCTTGCAGAGCGTGCGTATGTATGTGCCTTTGGAGCAGGCAACATCCAGACGGTAGGTGTCGGGAGAAATTTTCTCGCAGTCGAGGCTGTAAATGTTCACTTCCCTCGCCTTGCGCTCCACCTCGCCACCTTCACGGGCAATATCCACCAGCTTACGTCCGTCCACCTTAATGGCGGAGTACATGGGGGGGACTTGGGATATGGTTCCAACAAAGCGGCGACAGGCGGCTTTTACTTCTTCCTCGGTTGGGATGGCGGAGGATGTGGTAAGCACCTCACCCGTAATGTCCTCCGTATCTGTTGTGAGCCCCAGCTTCATTTCGGCGGTGTATCGCTTGTCCTCCGCCATGAGATAATCGGAGGCTTTTGCCGCCCGTCCGATGAGAATGGGCAAAACCCCCGTTGCCATGGGGTCAAGAGTTCCCGTGTGGCCCACCTTCCGCGTGTCGAACAGCTTGCGGATGGCGGAGATTATCCTGTGGGACGTTACCCCCTCATGCTTGTTTACTACAAGAACACCCGAGCAGGTGTCAGGTTTGTTGTTTGACATATTTTATCCTTTTATTGTTTCGATTTGTATTCTTCTGCAACTTCAAGAAAGGCGTTTACTGCCGTCTCCAACGCTTCCTCGGGGGTGTCTGCGGTGATGGTGCAGCCGGCCGCACGAACATGACCGCCTCCGCCGAAGTTCGCGCATACTGCGGCAACGTCTATGTTTGCATTGGCGCGTGAGGACACCTTGAATGAGCATGGGTCGTCCGCTGACTGACGCAGGGAAATGCCAACGAGCACCCCTTCCACTCCGCGAGGTGTTTCCACGGAGTTTCCGATGTCGTCGTCGGTCAGGCCTGCTTCCTCAAGCATATCTCGGGTGAACAGGACAGCACCGAGAGCGCCGTCGCCGTAGAAACGGAGATTTTGGATGGCGATCATCTGGGCGATAAGCTCCTTCAGGGTGCGCTGTCCGAAAAGGGAACGGCAGACATCCGCGGTGTCCCCTCCGCCGTCGTCCGCACCGTTGATCTCCGCCACAAGCTCTGCGGCAATGCGGTGGGTCAGGGGAGTGGTGTTTGAGAATTTGAAGCTTCCCGTATCGGAAACGATGGCGGCGTACATTCTGCGTGCCGCATTGGGGAGGGCGCCTATCTTGCCGCGGTTTTTCAGTTCACTGTAAATTGCGAAAACGATCTCACCTGCTGCCGATGCTGTGGGGTCAACATAATTTGTCGCATAGGGGGTTCCCATACCGTGATGGTCGATCATAAGGTCAATTTCGGGAATCAGCCCATCGAGGGCGCCGAGCTGACCCGGGGATGCCACGTCTATGGAGAGAACCAGGTCGTATTCCGCCGCATCCCCCGTGTAGGTGCAGTCCTCCTGGTCGATATAGAGGAAGCGAAGGCGCCGCGCAGGCTCGTTTGCGCATACACAGCGTGCCTCTCCCCCAAGTGCGGTGACGATGGCCTTCAGCGCAAAGGCGGAGCCCACCGTGTCCCCGTCGGGGTTTACATGGGATAGGATGAGCACTTTTTTGCCCCTCTCAAGCAGGTCACAGATGCCGCCGATGTCCGTTGTGCCATATGCCGTCTCAAGGACAGACTCTGCGGAAAAATCATTCATCATCGGCTTCCTCCCCGGGCTCGGCGTTCGGCTTTTCGGAGGAGATGCTCTTCAGGAGCTCGGCAATCTTTGCACCGTGTTCCACACCCTTGTCCTCCACAAAGGTGATCTCGGGGGTAATGCGGAGGTTGAGGCGGCGCGCAAGCTGGCTTCTCATAAAGGTGGCGGCAGACTTCAAGCCCTTCGCAATCTCCTTCCGTTCTTCCTCATCTGCGGCGAGGACGGAGTAAAACAGCTTCGCATACTTCAGGTCTGCCGTTACATCCGCCCCTGTAATGGTTATCATGGAGCCGGAAACACGGGGGTCTTTCACCTCGCGGATGATCTGTGCCGCTTCCTCCGCTACGGAGTCGTTGATTCTGTTTCTTCTGTATTTTGCCATTGTCGTATTTTTTCCTTTCGGGTGGGTTCTTTTTTTATTCTTCAGACAAACTGTCAAATTGACTGTTATACAGGGATGCGTAGAGACCGCCGCTGTTGAGGAGCGTTTCGTGATTGCCCGTTTCCACGATCTTGCCCTCTTTCATAACGAGGATCATGTCTGCCTCACGGATGGTGGAGAGACGGTGAGCAACGATAAAGCTGGTTCTGCCCGTCATGAGTCTGGTGAAAGCCTCTTGTATCTTCGCTTCGGTACGGGTGTCGATGGAGGAGGTTGCTTCGTCCAAAATCAGCATGGGTGGGATGGCGAGCATGACCCTTGCAATGCAGAGAAGCTGTCTCTGACCTGCGGAAAGACCGCCTCCCTCGTCGCTGATGACAGTATTATATCCGTCGGGGAGCCTCTTTATGAAGCTGTGGGCATGGGCGGCACCTGCGGCGGCGATAACTTCCTCGTCCGTCGCCTCTCTGCCCATGGTGATGTTGTCGCGAACGGTGCCGCGCTTCAGCCATGTGTCCTGGAGCACCATGCCGTAGGTGCCGTGTAGGGAATCCCTTGTTACGGATTTTATCTCGTGCCCGTCAACGGAGATGGTACCTGCGTCCGTGTCGTAAAACCTCATGAGCAGATTGATGAATGTGGTCTTTCCGCATCCCGTGGGACCGACGATGGCAACGCGCTGACCTGGGGCGACCTCAAGGGAGAGGTTTTTGATAAGTTCCTTTTCTTTGTTGTAGGAAAAGTCCACATTTTTGATGGAAACACTGCCGCGTACCCCGTCCAGAATGTGTGCATCGGGGAGGTCGGGTGTCTCGGATGGCTGATCGATGAGATCAAATATCCGTCCTGCACAGGCGAGGGCATTCTGCAGCTCCGTAATAACGCCCGAGATTTCGTTGAAGGGTTTGGTGTACTGGTTGGCGTAGCTGAGGAAGCTTGACAGTGCACCAACGGTAATGGAGCCGTTCAGCGCCGCCAGTGCTCCCGTAACACCGACTGCGGCATACACCACATTGTTGACGAATCGTGTGGAGGGGTTGGTGATGGAGGAGAAGAAGATGGCGCGGAGAGAGCATTTTTCAAGCCTCTCGTTGATCTCGTCAAACTGAGCTAAGGTTTCATCCTCCCTTGAGAAAGCGCGGATCACAGCCATCCCACGGATGCTTTCGTTGATAAGGGCGGTCTGCTCCCCTCTCGTCTCCGACTGCAGACGGAACATGGCGTATGTCCGCTTTGCAATGAAGGAGGCAACAAAGAAGGAAAGGGGAGTGAGGAGAACCACCACAAGGGTGATAAGGGGATGGATGGCAAGCATGAAAACGAGGGTGCAGACGATGGTGACTACCCCCGTGAAAAGCTGTGAGAAGCCGAGAAGGAGTCCGTCTGCGAACTGGTCCACATCGGAGATGACACGGCTCACCGTTTCTCCGTGGGGATGGGTGTCGATATAGGAAAGGGGGAGTGAGGTCAGCTTGGCAAAAGCATCACGGCGGACATCGCGGATGACCTCGTAGGTGATTTTGTTGTTGACCGTATTCATCAGCCACTGAAGAAGGGCGATGACGGCGGTGCATATGGCTATGGTGATGAGAATGTCCGCCATTCCCTCAAAATCCACATTCCCGGCTTCGATAATGCAGTCGATGGCACGGCCCACAAGGATGGGGATATACAGGGAGACCACCACGGAAAGGGCGGCAAAGAGAATGGAGAAGGCAATGGAGAAACTGTGCTTCGCGAGATAACGGAGCAGGCGCTTCACCGTGGGGAGAGAGGCGGTTTGTTTTGTGTTTTTCATTATCGGCTCCCCTCCCCTTCCTTTTTGTACTGAGAATTGTAGATTTCACGGTAAACCTCGCATGAGTCGAGAAGCTCGTCGTGGGTTCCCGTGCCGCAGATCGCACCGTCGTCAAGAACGATGATTTTGTCCGCGTGCCGTATGGACGATGTGCGCTGGGAAATGATGAACACGGTGGGGGAGTAGTCGAGAGAGCCGAGGGCTTTCCTGAGTGCCGCATCGGTTGCAAAGTCGAGGGCGGATGCGCTGTCGTCCAGAATCAGGATCTCAGGCTTCCCAACAAGTGCCCGTGCAATGGTGAGCCGCTGCCGCTGACCGCCCGAGAGGTTTCTGCCGCCCTGCTCCACCATGGAGTCAAGCCCCCGTTCTTTCGCGCGCACCACATCCATAGCCTGTGCGGTCTCAAGTGCGGCGAAGATTTCCTCGTCCGTGGCATCGTTTTTGCCGAAGCGGAGGTTGTCGCGGATGGTTCCCTTAAACAGCACCGCTTTTTGGAGAACATAGCCTATTTTTTTGCGCAGATCTTCCGCGGTGTAATCGGTGACGGGGATGCCGCAAACCAGCACCTCGCCCCGTGTTGCATCGTAAAAACGGGGGATCAGGCTGACAAGGGAGGTCTTTCCCGAGCCCGTTCCGCCGATGATGCCCACGGTCTCTCCCTTTTTTGCCGTAAAGCTGATGTCTGTGAGAGATTCGTCTCCCGCATTCCGATAGGTCAGGTGAACATTGCGGAATTCAACGGCAATGTCACTGCCCGAGGGGGAGGCGGAGGTCTCGGGGAAGGTCATGTCGGGACGGCGTTCAATGATGGCTTCCACACGGTTGAAGCTTGCGATGCATTTTGTGATGCTGATGATAAGGCTTGCCAGCTTTACCAGCTCAACGAGGATCTGGGACATATAGTTGTAAAGGGCGACCACCTCACCCTGTGTGAGAACGCCTCTGTCCACCTGTACCGCCCCCTTTTGGATGAGAAGAATAACGGCAAGGTTGACGATCACATAGGTGACGGGGTTCATGAGGGCGGAGATTCTGCCCACAAATTTCTGATGGGCGGTGAGGGCTTCGTTTCGCTCGGAAAATTCGCGGCGGATGAGCCCCTCCATGCGGAATGCGCGAAGCACACGGACACCGGCGAGGGTTTCCCTTGTGGTTTCCGTAACACCGTCCAGATTCCGCTGGACTTTTTTGTAAAGGGGGATGGAGATGAGCATGATGCCGAACACCACCACCGAAAGGACGGGGATGACGGCGGCAAAAACAAGTGCGCTTTCCGCATCAATGGTGAATGCCATGACCATTGCACCGAAAACCACGAAAGGCGAGCGAAGAAGGAGACGCAGTGCCAGATTGATGCCCGTCTGCACCTGATTCACATCGTTTGTCAGTCGGGTGATCAGGGTGGAGGTGCCTTCCGCGTCAAGATCGGAGAAGGACAGGGTCTGAATATGCGCAAAGAGGGAGCGCCGCAGTCTGCATGAGGTGCCGACCGCCGCCTTTGCCGCAAAAAACTGTGCCGTTATGGAGCAGACAAGGCCGATGATGCCGAGGGCGAGAAGGACAAGCGCCATGCGGACGATATACCCCGTATCCCTTGCCGCAATGCCGCGGTCGATGATGGCAGCCACAACGAGGGGCACGAACAGCTCAAACAGCGCTTCAAGGAGCTTGAACAGCGGCCCGAGTATGCTCTCCTTTTTGTAGTATTTCATGTATTGAAACAGTTTTTTCACGATTACCTCCGCGGAAAACGGTGAAGTTGAAATAATTTGGTATTCTTCTTATTATATCATAAAAAAGGGCGGATGTAAACAAGAAAATAGCATATGGTGCGGCAGGTGCGGCGAATAAAAAAGCCTTCAAAGGGGATTTGGTGAGTTTTCACAAAAGAAAGGATATATTATCCTGTGATTCGGAGGAATCGCTCTTGCTTTTTGTGGGGGAATCAATTATAATATGTGTAAATTCTCATGAAAAAGGAGACAAAACCATGAAGAAAACATTATCTCTCATTCTCGCATCTCTCATGCTCCTGTCTGCCGTGACAGCCTGCGGAGAAGCAGAGGTTAAAAACAATGAAACAACACAGACAGAAGTGGATGCCGGTGAGTATTCAGCCGATAAAGTAACCGAAAACGGCGAGGCGAGGGCGCATATCGTCGTGGCGGAGGGGGCTGACCGCCTGCTCAGCTATGCGGCAGAGGAGCTTTCTTACCACATTAAAAAGGTAAGCGGTGCGGATGTTCCCGTGGTGAGCGAAGCAGGGACCGACAGCCTGCCCATCATTATCGCCACCCCCGACACACTTCCCGAGCTTGAGGAAATGTTCCCCGAGGATATGGCATGGCTTCGCGACCTTGGGAATGTGGGCGATGAGACACGCTGGGGAAGTGACGGATTTGCCGTTCGTATGCATGAAAATAAGCTCTATATCTTCGGCGCAACAGCAAGGGGTGCGCTGAACGGTACATACGATTTTATTGAGGAAAACATGGGCGTTCTCTGGGTTCGTGCCGATGATGATATGGGGCTGATCTATGATGAGGTGCCCACCATTACCGTGGCAAAGACGGACTATCGCGAGAAGTCTCCCTTTGAGATTCGGGGATGGCATCTTGCAGGCTTCTCCGACTCAAACAGCGCGGTTACAGAGGTCATGCTGGGACGGAATAAGATGAATACCACATCGAGAGCTGCCGCAGGCATTGCCGACATCGGCTTCGGACGCTTCGGCGTTGCCCACAATATGAAGGTGCTCATAAAAAACAGTCCCGCATACGATCCCGAGGTGGATGAATACTGGAACACCTATCCGAACGGCGAATACTGCGGAGCCGATTCCTCCACGCAGATCAATTTCTTCAGCGACAAGGCGGTGGAAGCCATGGCCGAGAGCATCATTGCCTTTGTTCGTGACGGCAAGGAGATTCCTACCTTGGTCCCCGGTGATACATACCCCTTCATCGGCATTGAGGACAAGGAAAACGGACAAAACTACCCCTACGACAGCGAGCCCTATGAATATGCTCCCGGTCAGTTTATTGAGCCTTCCGACAAAAAGTATCAGTCCACGGTATATTTCAGTTTTATAAACAAAGTGGCAAGAAAGGTTGCCGAGGCGTGTCCCGGTACCACCATCGCCACATTTGCCTATATGTTTACACTGCCTGCCCCCGTATGCGAACTGGAGGACAATGTTGTTGTGGTTATGGCACCCATCAGCGAGGATCTGGCGTATTCCCTGTATGATGAATCGAGCTTCTCCAACAAAAAGAACCTTGCGGCTATGGAGGAGTGGCGCGAAATTACCAACAATATCGTGTTCTACAATTACTACGGATGCTTCAAGTCCGGCGACAGATATACCCGTCCTATCTGGGACACAATCAAAGAGCATCTGCAGTATTATAAGGCAAACGGGTTCTGGGGTCTTCTGCCCGAGGGTCAGGGCGACGACGGCAGCTCATACGGCTGGTATTATAAAGAGGACGGCTACACATGGGATAAGGAGAATGCAGACCCCAATCACTACCTTTGGGCGATGAACGGCATGACCTTCTGGATTTACTCGAAACTGGCGTGGAATCCCGATGAGGACGTGGACGCGCTGATTGCGGAATACTGCGACAAGGTATACGGTGCGGCATCCGAGCCCATGCGGGAATACTACCGTCTCGTCAAAGCAGGATGGGACGCCGGCAAGGCAGATATGATGATGGATTATGCATGGAACACCGCATGGGAGATCCATGTTGACTGCTTCCTCATCAACGATAATTTCGAGGGGGATCCCGAGCTTGAAAACCTCCACGAAAAGATCCTCGACACCCTTAACACGGCATATGAAGCGGCAGACGAGAGGGCGAGGGAGCATATCCTCCCCATCAAGGAGCGCATGGAAGCCACCGTTGAGGAGTTTACCTATGAGCCATAAGCGGTTTTCAATAGAATAACATACATGGGAGAGTCGTTTTCAAAGGGCTCTCTCTTTTTTGCGGCTTTGATAAGCTTATTTGGAAAGTCATCGTTGAAATATTCATATTTGTATTATATAATGGAAATGAGGAATGCGAGCAGAAAGCAGCATATACTTGTCAGATTTAACATGGAGGGTGCACACAGATGGAATTTCGGTTTGAAACAATATACGATCAAAAGGCGCTCGCGATGATGGCAAAAGCGTTAAGAAAGACGACCCGTAAAAAGAGAAGCCGACGTTCTCATATTTTCGGCTTGATCGTGGTGGTGCTTGCCATAATACTGACCCTGCCCCTCGGGGATAAGGAATTTGCGCTTGATTTTCGGACGGTTATCACCTGGATCGTTGCCGCAATTCTTTTATTGGTTATGCTTTTTGAGGATAAACTCAACGGATATATTGCACGAAAACGAATGCTTCCCGGTTTGGGAAAGGCGACGGTGACTTTCCGTGAGGATGGTTACGGTTCGGAAACGGAAATGGGCAAATCGGAATTCAAGTACGACAACATTAGTCGCCTTGCGGAAACGGATGACTATTTCGTATTTATATTCAGTCAAAGTCATGCTCAGGTTTATGATAAGTCGAGCATCACGGGGGGCACTCTTGAGGAATTCCGTGAATTTATCAAGGGCGCTGTCGGTAAGGAGATCGAGGAGGTATAAGCACTCGGATACGAAAAGGAATTCGTTGGAATATCAACAAAATAACAAAGGGACAACGCCTGAATGCCAATGTTCGGGAGCGTTGTCCTTTTGCTGTTATGTTGAATCAGTGGTTATTTAATTAAACTTAAACGAATACAGATCGCAGTCTTTCATTTCAAAGCGGATTCTGATAACTTTGCCGCTGAGGTCAGCGAGAGGTTTCTCAAAGTCCACATTTCGACTGAGGGTATCGCCCCAGATAATGTCACTGTCGTAGCCTTCGATGGGGGTGCCTCCCTCGTCGCAGATGAGAATACGCATACTGCCGATACCGGAGGTTGCGAAGTTGATCTCCAGCGCCTCTCCCTCAAAGGTCACGGGAACGGTGGTCACAACGCCGCCGCTGAAGCCTGCGTGCCAGGAGTAGAAGCCGTCCAGACGAAGGGTGTAGCGAACCATTCTGCTGTGCGCCACATTGTAGCCCTCGGGGCGGTACAGGGAGATCTCGGGTGTGCCGGGCGCCTCGTCGGAGTCGGTGATCGCCATGTCATAGGCTATGTAGCAGTCCTCGTAATACCAGTTGTCGGGGCGTTGGAGACCGGGGGTCATGTAAGCGCCGTCCCAACGGTCGAAGTGGAAGCCGTCACGGGAGGTCATAATGCCCGTGTCCATGAATACGGTTCCGATTCGGCTGCCTGTTGCGTTCTTCTTTGTGCGCTCGCCGTCCCAGTCGGGGAGATAATTGTAGTTCACCTTAGGATTGGGACGGTTCAGGTAGCGGGAGGGGAGACCGATGTACATATTGTGCGCTCTCTTGTACTTGAAGATCTGGTTGGTGTAGAGCTCCATATCGCGGTTTCCGTCGGAGAATTCAATCATCTCGGGCTTTGTCCAGTTGACGAAATCCTTGGATTTGGTCAGACGGACATCGCGGTAAACGCCTGCCAGATCCTCTTCCTTCGGAGGGGTCATTTTGCGGTCGCCGTTCTTGTCGTGGAAATCGCGGATGTACATCTTGTACTCGCCGTCCACGCTGTCCCAGAGAACAACGTTGTAGGAATCGAATACACCGGGTACGGGAAGGAAGCCAACCTTTTCAAAGTTGAATCCGTCCGCTGATTTGTAGTAGAGGAGGTCGAGCTTTTTGCCTTCGGGAAGCCATGTTTCGCAGCAGGAGAGTGCCTTGAATTTTGCATCGGCAGGGCAGTCGGGGTTTTCGTCAAGGAATACGGAGAAGTTGTCGATGGGACGATTTTCTTCAAAGTGGAAGATGTTGTTGTCAAGGCTTCCGTTGTATTCGTGGGTGCCCATGGTGCGGCGAGTGAAGGTTTTGCCATCGGTGCTTTCCGCTACGCAAAGGCGGTTTTTGTACGTTCTCCAGAAGTCCTTGTCGCGTCCTCGGTAATACATACGGTAGGTGTCGCCCACCTTCACAAGCCCGAGATAGTTGACGCCGACGATCTCCCAGTCGCGGTCACAGTCCATTACAATGTTTTTGCGGACAGGCTTGTGAATGTCCAGGGTCACGTTGTCGGCAGTGTCAACCAATGCCATGTCCCAACAGACTTCACGGTGGTTTTTCAGGTCGTAGTTTGCCATGATATTGATCCTTTCTTTTGGATGAATTTTTTATTTTTATGCTAAAGCGGAGAGGAATTCATCCGCTTCCTTTCGATTACAGAAAATATGTATGGTTTTGTCCGAATATAAGTCAAGGAGATTCATGACCTTCGGTCTGTCAGTGTCGTTGTAGCCGCGGATGAAATCGAGGAATTCTCCGTCGTCTCCTTCCTCCACCCATGGCATATCGGGGCGCGGCTTTCCCCGTCGCTCCCTGATACCGTCGAGGCATACATCCGTTTCGTAATCGAGGAAGAACACCGTGTCCGCGCACGCCATCCGCATTTCCATGGTGGAGCCGTAGTTGCCGTCGATGATCCAGCGTTCCGTTTCAAGTACGGCGCGCAGATGCTCGCGGAATTCCGCCTTCGGTACGGTAGTGCGGTCGGGCTTCCAGTACATCATATCAAGGTGGTAAAGCGGAATCCCGGTGATCTTGTGCAGGGCTCGGGCGAAGGTGCTTTTTCCGCTGCCGGGACAGCCGATAACGATGATTTTGTCCATGGTCAGCTCTCCAAATCAATGAGTATGGCTCTGCACGGAGCACCATCGGCACCACCGAGGGAGAGGGGCGCTGCGCTGAGGAAATAAACCCCTTCGCCAACCCCCGAAAGACGAATCCCCTCAAGAAGAACAGTACCTGCACCGAGGAGGATCTTGTGTACCGCCATGGGAGCATCCACGGGCCCGACGGATTGTGATTCTCCGCCCACCAGAAGCACATCACCTGCCGCAAAAACCTCCGCAGCCTCTGCTGAGACCACGGCATCTCCCTTGATGAGCAGTCGTTTTGCCGCCTCGGGGGATGCTTTTTTTGCCGAATCAATAATATTTTCCGCATCACGGGAGCTGAGGGTGCCGGTCTGCTCCGTCACATAGGCAAGTCCAACCGTTTTCTCGAGAGGTACTGCCTCCACCGTTGCTCCGTCGGCGAAAAAGTGAAACGGAGCGTCGATGTGAGTGCCGTTGTGAGCGCACATGGTAAATGCGGTGAGGTTGTAGGTGTCCCCACGCTCCATGCGGCATTGCGCATCCATAACGGGCGCATCGTCACCGGGGAAAATACTGCAGGAGAACACTTCCTGGGATATATCATAGATTTTCATATGGTTTACCAGATAAAGGGTATCAATCTGTGTTTTACTTTCGTTTTGTATTCGGCATACCCGACAAGCTCCGCCGTCAGCACCGCTTCTTCGTTCAGGATACGGACGATAATGATAACGGGATAAAGGGCAAAGGGAATGAGACCCCAAAATGAGCCGAGGATGAGGGGAATGGGGAGGAACATGAGGAGGGTAGCCAGGTACATGGGGTGTCGGACGATGCCGTAGAGGCCTGTAGAAATAACGGTTTGCCCGTCCTGCACCTCAACGGTACGGCTGAGCCACATATTCTCGCGCATGACTTCCATGTACATTCCGTACCCCGCGAGAAAGAGGACGGATGCGGCAGCCACTGCCCGGGGAGGGACGGTGGACCACATGAAGCGAAAATCGAGGGCGGAGAGGATGAACCCCACAGGGAAGATGAGCCCCGAGAGTGCCACGACGCCGCGCTGGGTCTTTTCCCTTTCCTTTCCGTCAAGTCGACGGCGAAGGAGGTCGGGGGCTCTCAGGTACAAAACGATACCGAGGGCAAGCATGGGAATGAAAAGGAGTGCGAGAAAGAGGATTCCCCCGGGATAGGCAAGGGTGCCTGACGGGAGGAATATGAGGAGGGAGAGGAGGATGAGCCCTGCGGTGAATTTCACGAGGGCGGAGAGGAGAAGGGATTTCATTGTGAGATCTCCGTTTGTAAAGTTGGTTTTCTCATAAATTTCGGCAAGGATTTATTTTGCGTGAAGCTGCACCACAACTTCACAGTGCGTCGTCCCCGGAAACATATCCACCGGCTGAATCTTCTCAACCTTATATCCCTGCTTCAGATACGCGAGATCCCGCGCCAGAGTCTCCGGGTTGCAGGAGATATACACCATGCGCTCGGGCTTGTGATCCAGAACAAAATTCAGAAACCGCTTCTCGCATCCGGCTCGGGGCGGGTCTGCAAATACCACATCCATGTGTGTTTTATTCTTCAGAGCAAATTTTCGGTCGTCCGCGCACACAAATTCCGCATTCACGATTCCGTTTAACGCCGCGTTCCGCTTTGCGTCCTCCACAGCATCGCGGTTTACGTCAAACCCCGTGAGGCTGCCGCATCCGCCGATGATCGCCGCCGCAATGCCTACGGTGCCGATACCGCAGTATGCGTCCAGGATGTTTTCCCTACCCGTCAGGCCTGCGTACTCCGCGGCGATGCGGTACAGAACTTCGGTCTGGATGGGGTTGATCTGGTAGAAAGACTTTGCGGAAATGCGGAATGTGCCCCCTGCCAGCCTGTCCGTGATGAATCCGTCACCGTAGAGCACCGTTTCCTCACCGCCCATCCAAAGGGGCGTGTTTGTGGTATTGATTATCCTCGAAACGGAGACCACATTTTTGTGCTTTTCGTGTAACTCCGCCGCGATCTCAGCCGCATGGGGAAAGGGCGAATCCGTGGTCACAAGTGCGCAGAGGATTTCCCCCGTTCCGAAGGCACGGCGCGCCATCACATGACGAAGGAGTCCCCGTCTGCCGTCGTATACGGAGATCTTGTGCCGGTCAATCAGCTTTCTTACGGTACGGCAAACAGCAGAAGCCTCGGGATCCTCCGCGAAGCATTTGTCAACGGACACGATACCACCGTCGGATGCGCGGTATAAGCCGAAGCGGATCCGTCCGCCGTTCCAATTCAGAAGGTATTGCACCTTGTTGCGGTAGTGGATGGGCTTTTCCATGGGGATGATCTCCTCAACATGACCGAATCTGCCGAGCAGGGAGATGACTTTCTTCATTTTCAGGGACAGCTCACCTTCGTATGTCAGATTCAGTGTTTGGCAGGCACCGCACTTTCCGGCATATTTGCAGTCCCGTTTGTCGGTAAGGTAGTTCATATTGATGCTCCGTTTGTTTACATTAAGTACATTATAACGGTATTTGGGGGAAATGTCAAGGAATAAACAGTTGTTTTTTGGACAGTCTGCATCCCCAACGTAGTTCTTCCCGATGGAACACATGAGGGACATATAATTATTCGCAGAATCGTTTCTTCCCCCACCAATCGGGAATAAGTTCTTTTAATTTTACTGTTTTGTATGTGTCAAGATCGAGAAGTATTTCGATATCTCCGCTGTTTTTGTCCAGCTGCATCATATATTCACGGCAGGCGCCGCAGGGAGACCCGACTTTTCCGTCCGGCATAACAGCCACGACTTTGTCAATCTGACTTTCACCGTTTGTTATCATGTTTGCAATGGCATTTCTTTCGGCGCACATCCCAAGGGTTGAGGCTGTATCAATACATACGCCAACATAGATATTCCCTTGTTTTGTGAGTATGGCGGCAGCGACACCGCCTGCCTCTATGAAAGGAGATACGGTTCTACCGTTTTGCACCTTCAGGGCGGCTTTGTATAGTTTATCCCACATTGGATTTACCTCGAATGTTTGTGTTTTCTTTAAAGTTGATGGGTGGTGGATTTCCGACTCAAAAGGGCAACGCTTTCGCAGTGCTTCGTCCTCGGGAACATATTCACAGGTGTCACCTCATCCACCGTATACCCCATTTCCGCAAGTTTTGCGCAATCTCTCGCCAGTGTGTTCGGACTGCAGGAGATGTAGATCACCCTCTCGGCACCAAGCTCAGCCAGATTCCGAAGCATCTCGGGTGAGCAGCCTGCCCTCGGCGGATCGATGACCGCAAGAGTGCGTCCGAGTGCCGCTGTATCGATGCTTTTGCCAAAGTCTGCCGCATCTCCGCAGAAGAATGTGATGTTCTCCACCCCGTTTGCCGCACCGTTCCGCTTTGCATCCTCAATGGATTTGGGGTTCAGCTCAACGCCGTAGTATTCCTTATCGGGGAAGCGGTGGGCAAGAATAAGCCCGAATGTGCCCGAACCGCAGTAAAGGTCGATGCAGGTGTCAAATTCCGCCTCCGCCGCGTATCGCAGCACCACATCCGCCATTTTCTCCGCCGCCGTGTGATTCACCTGCCAGAATCCCTCGGGGGAGACGATGAATCTGAGCCCCGAAAGCTCGTCTGTCAGCTCTCGTTCTCCATACAGGATGGATACGCTCTCACCAACAGAAGCAAGAATACCCGTGATCTCCGGAAATTCTCCCACCAGCTGAGGGATAACGGAGCTTTTCATCAGGCGGTCTTTGTCACCTTTCCCCTCAAGGTCGAACACCACAGATATGTCACCATCCACCGTGGTTCGCAGGTACAGGGAACGGAACCCGATACCCCCTACTGTGGGAAGGAGAGTGTTCACAAACGCACCGATCCCGTTGAATCGCGAGGGAAGAAGGGGGCAGGGGAGAATGTCCGTCACCTCGTTGGTTTTTTCGGAAAAGTAACCGAATTTCCCCTTTCCGTAATGGAAAACAGCTTTGTTTCGGTATTCCACAGGCTCCGTGAAGATAGTATCGTTAACCGTTACATCCCG
>SVSU01000146.1 GCA_015064135.1 Oscillospiraceae bacterium | reverse complement strand
TAAAATGGCAAGAGTTAAGGGCGCTATGATGACGCGCAAGAGAAGAAATAAGATTCTGAAGGCTGCCAAGGGCTATTGGGGTTCCAAGAGCAAGCACTTCAAGATGGCTAAGCAGGCCGTAATGAAGAGTGGCAACTATGCCTATATCGGCCGTAAGCAGAAGAAGAGAGAGTTCCGCGCACTGTGGATCACTCGTATTTCCGCACAGGCAAAGGTGAACGGTATGAACTACTCCCAGCTTATGCACGGTCTTAAGCTCGCGGGTATCAACCTCAACCGTAAGATGCTTGCAGAAATTGCTGTTGCTGACAAGGAAGCATTCGCTGACCTGGCTGCAAAGGCAAAGGCTGCTCTCTAATTGAAACATATGTGGGGTGTTGCACGCTTTGTAACACCCTTTTTGATTGCACATGAAAATTGAAACATTTTTGAGCCGTTTCGGAGGGGAATTTATTTCCTCCCGTTCCAACGGAACCGTCTCCCTGTATGCAAAGCTCGCCGACAAAAAGCACCGCGATGAGAACCGCCTCTTTTTGTCCGAGGGTATAAAGCTGGCTGAGGAGGCGTTGCTCCATTCTCATGTTGAAGCTGTTGTTTTCAGCGAGGGTGCAGTGAAGGGTGAGAGTGAACGTGTCCTTGCCCTGGCGGAGAACGCAAAACGGCAGGGAGTGCGTATCATTGCAGCCGGTGGGCCTGCCTTTGATAAGCTCTCATCGGAAAAATCCCCTCAGGGAGTGATTGCGGTCTCCCGTTATATGGAGCGTCATGATAACACCGACGCGGATTTTTCCGCATGGCAGAAGGGGAAGCGCATTCTCATCCTTGACAGAGTGCGGGACCCGGGGAATCTCGGAACCATTATCCGTTCTGCCGCCGCAATGGGGTTTGATGGGATAGTTGCCGTAGAATGTGCGGATATCTACAATACCAAAACCTTGCGCGCATCCATGGGAGCCCTGTTCCGCTGCGACATTTTTCAAACCTCCGAGCCCGTGTCTCTTATAGAAAAACTGAAGGTATCGGACAGGCGCGTTCTTGCCGCTTCGCTCGGTACGGTTTCCTATACCCTCGGTGAAACGGAGCTTTTGGAAAACGATTGTATCGTCATCGGCAACGAAGGCCATGGCATTGAAGAATCGGTTCTTGCCGCCTGCAGTGCCGCATTGAAGATACCCATGACGGAGGGCAGCGAGAGCCTGAATGCTGCCGCCGCCGCCGCGGTTATCATGTGGGAGTATCACAAAACATTCCGCTGAAAAAGGAGAGGACACAATGTCTTTGGACAGCAGCGTTTATTGGATATGGCTTGCCGAAGCTCTCGGTCAAGGGAGCAAGCTTGCCGCAAAGCTCGTAAATATGTACGGCAATGCGGAGGAAGTGTATCATACTCCCGAGTCGGATATTATGGCTCGTGAAGAATTGACCGCCGGGGAGCGCGCTTCCCTGAAACGCCTGCTCGGCAGCAGAACGACGGAAAAGGCACAGGAAATCGTGAAGGTGTGCGAGGACCTCCATATAGGAATCATAACACCCGACATGGATGAGTTTCCGAGAAGTCTGAGAGCGCTCAGTGATATGCCCCTCGTGCTTTATTATCTCGGTACTCTCCCCGATACACGGGATCGACTTCTTGTTTCTGTTGTGGGGACAAGAAAAATGACACCCTACGGACGAAAGATCTCTTATTCTCTCGGATACGGTCTGGGAACGGGCGGCGCTCTTGTTGTAAGCGGTATGGCTCTCGGGGCTGACAGCATGGCAATGGTGGGCGCCCTTGATTCGGGCTCTCCGACTATCGCCGTTCTCGGATGCGGTGTGGATGTCATCTATCCCCATGAACATAAAGACCTCTATCGAAGAACTATCGAGCATGGAGCCGTCATTTCCGAATATCCTCCGGGAAGCGCTCCGTCAGGGCACCATTTTCCCGTGAGAAACAGGATCATAAGCGGCCTGTCTGAAGCTACCGTGGTTGTGGAGGGAAATGCTTCAAGCGGTGCTCTTATCACGGCGCGTCATGCAGCGGCACAGGGGAAGAAGGTGTTCGCCGTTCCGGGAAAGGTGGGCGATCCCGAATCCGAAGGGCCCCTGATGCTCCTTCAGAATAACGCCCTCCCCGTATACAGAGCCTCCGATATTCTAAGCGAGTTTGAATTTCTCTACCCCAGAACTCTGAATCTTGATTTTCTTCACACAAGGCTTCGTGACGTGGATTTTGAAGCGGAGTCGATGACGGCAATGGAGAAGTCCCGTATCGGTGTCCGCGGTGTGGGCAATACCTACGGAAGCGGAATAAACGGCGGCAGAGCCAACAAAAACAAGGGAGGGGACTCTCCCACTACGCACATCTCAAAAGAAGCAGAGGATCCTGTGAGCCTCGGCGGAAAAAAAGATGAAAACCGGTCGAAAATCAAGCCTTTATCAGGCAAAAAATCGAAAAAAACCGGGAAAAAGAGGAGCAGGTCGGAAGAAAACTCCTATTTCACAACAGGTTTTGCATTAAGTATGCTTGATGAAAACGACTGGAAGGTATATAATATAATGCAGCAGAACGTTCCCGTCCTTCCCGACAGCATGGTTCGGGAGGATCTTACCATCAGCGATATCATGTGCGCCCTTTCCACTTTGGAATTGTGCGGCATGGTGGAATCCACGGCAGGCGGACTCTTCACAAGAGTGGGAGAGAATACCCCCGTGACTCTGGTGGATGAGACAGACGGTTGACATAAAGATATAAGAGGTGAACGGGCAGTGTATGCTTTTCTCCTGTGCCGTTCCCGTGAATTAGCACGCCGCACCTGCGGCAGATGGAGTTATCAATGCATAATTTAGTTATTATCGAGTCCCCCGGTAAGGTAAATACCATCAACAGCTACCTGGGGTCAAGCTACAAGGTTATCGCATCCAACGGTCATGTGAGAGACTTGCCCAAATCCTCCCTCGGAATCGATATCGAGGACGATTTCAAGCCTCATTATATCAATATCCGCGGCAAGGGCGAGCTCATCAAGGTGCTGCGCAAGGAAGCGAAGAATGCCGACAGAATCTACCTGGCAACGGACCCTGACCGTGAAGGAGAGGCGATCTCATGGCATCTCGTGACGGCACTTAATATCCCCCCCGAGAAGGTTAAGAGAATCACTTTCAACGAAATTACAAAAACAGCCATCAAGGAAGGAATCAAGAAGCCCCGTGATATCGACATGAATCTGGTCAATGCCCAGCAGGCGAGACGTATCCTTGACCGAATCGTGGGCTATAAGCTGTCTCCCTTCCTTTGGAAAACGGTGAAAAGCGGTCTGTCCGCAGGTCGTGTGCAGTCTGTTGCCACAAAGATCATCGTGGAACGTGAAAACGAGATCCGCGCCTTTGTGCCCAAGGAATACTGGACCATTGAAGCCAACCTTGAGACGGAAAAGCAAAAGCCCTTTACCGCCCATTTCCACGGACGCTTTGACACAAAGAAGAAGATGGACCTTTCCACCGCGGAGGAAGCAAATGCTGTAATGGCAGGCATCCGTGGCAAGCCCTTTACCGTGGCGGAGATCAAGAAGGGACAGAAGTTTAAAAACCCCGC
>SVSU01000145.1 GCA_015064135.1 Oscillospiraceae bacterium | reverse complement strand
AGGAGCATGTTTTCGGGGGAAGTGCCGAATTCGTGGTTTCCGAGGGAATAGTACAGCGGTGCGATTCTTGCCCCTTCGACCATGAACCTGAACCCGTTGCGGCTGAAGCTCTCCTCAACGGAGTAATCCACGGTGTTCTGCATCATATCCCCTGTGCAGAGGATGAGGTCGGGTCGTGTGGATTCCGCAAGCTCTATGGCATTCTGGTAATCCTTCCCGTGCAGGTCTGATGCGAGCACGATTTTTAGCGGACAGGGTACCTTTGTGCGGAGTGTGTATGTAGTAAGTTTCATTTTTATTCATTATCCGTTTTGTTCAGTCGTTTGTATACATTATATCACCTTACGAGGGAAAAGTAAACGGAAACTTTTGTGTTATTTTCACTTCTTTTGTCAAATCAAGGCGGAAGCCGAGGGAAGAATAAAAAAACTGCGTTCGGAAATACTGATACTGTATTTTAAAACAAATGAGGTGTTGATATGATCGAACAGGATACCATAAAACTGCTTCGCGAGTGCGATGCCGGGATCAAAATGGGGGTTGACTCCATCAATGACGTGCTGGATTATGCTCATTCAAAGGAGCTTGTAACCATTCTCACCAACTGCAAAGAGCAGCACAGCAAGCTGAAGGAGGAGATCGACAGCGAGCTTCACAGATATCACGACGAGGGAAAGAGCCCCAATCCCATTGCCAAGGGGATGTCCGTGATGAAAACAGGCATGAAACTGGTGATGAACGAATCCGACCATACCATTGCCGATCTGATCACCGATGGGTGCAACATGGGTGTGAAATCCCTGAACAGGTACCTGAATCAGTATAAGGCAGCGGATGAGGTGTCGAAGGATATTACAAAACGGCTCATCAATCAGGAAGAGCAGTTGGGTCATGAATTGAGAAAATTTTTATAATGCTGTATGAAAAATGGGAGGTGCTTCCGGTGTTGGAGTGCCCCCTTTTTTGATGGATTCCATGTTGTTTTTTCAATAAGCAGGAAAATCTTTTGTTTTCCACTATCTTTTTGCCGGAAGATGTGCTATACTATGAAGCAGTGTATCACTTCGATTGAAAGAAAGGTTTTAATTATGTCACCGAATTACACCCGGGCGAAATGTGCCTGTTACATGGTCAATATTTGTATGTCCGTGGTGGGAAACCTTCCGCCGTTGCTGTTCCTCACCTTCCGTGAGCACTACGGCATTTCCTACTCCCTCCTCGGCTTTCTTGTGGTTGTCAATTTTTTCACACAAATGGTTGTTGACCTCGTTTTTTCCTTCTTTTCCCACCGCTTCAATATTGAAAAGGTGGTAAAGTTTACCCCTGTTCTTACCTTTATCGGGCTGTTTGTATTTGCCGTTTCCCCGTGGCTTTTTCCCGGTGCCGTATATTTCGGGCTTCTTTTGGGAACGGTCATCTTCTCCGCATCAAGCGGTCTCGCCGAGGTGCTTATCAGCCCCGTCATTGCCGCTATCCCTTCGGAAAATCCCGATCGCGAGATGAGCAAGCTCCATTCCGTTTATGCGTGGGGCGTTGTGGGAGTGGTCATTGCCTCCACACTGTTTCTCCTTGTCTTTGGTTCGCAGTGCTGGCAGATCCTTACCCTTGTTTTCATGCTCATTCCTCTCGCCGCCTTTCTTCTGTATCGTGGTGCGAAGCTCCCGAAAATGGAGACCCCCGAGCGAGTGTCAGGTGCGGTTGAGTTAATGAAAAACCGCGGATTGTGGCTTTGCGTGGCGGCGATCTTCCTCGGCGGAGCATCGGAGTGTACCATGGCTCAGTGGAGCTCAAGCTACATCGAACAGGCAGTGGGTCTGCCGAAGGTGTGGGGCGATATCTGCGGTGTTGCCATGTTTTCCGTAATGCTGGGGCTGGGACGCACCCTTTATTCAAAGATAGGAAAGAATATCACCCGTGTCCTCCTCCTCGGTGCCGTTGGTGCATCACTGTGTTATCTGACCGCCGTGGTCTCAAACATCCCCGTTGTAGGGCTTGCGGCCTGTGCGCTTACGGGATTGTGCGTGTCTATGCTCTGGCCCGGAAGCCTCATTGCAGCGGCAGACCGTTTCCCCTCGGGCGGCGTGTTCATCTATGCCATGATGGCGGCAGGCGGAGATCTGGGCGGCTCAATCGGCCCTCAGCTTGTGGGAGTGGTTACAGACACGGTTATTGCCTCCCCGACGGCTGCGGAGTTTGCGGCTGCGTGGGGACTGACATCGGAGCAGCTCGGCATGAAGGCAGGAATGCTTGCGGCAATGATTTTCCCCGCGGCGGCGGTGGTGCTGTATTGGGTGCTTGGCAGAACGGTGAAAAAAAGCGATAAAACATCATAAAACCGCAACAAAATCAACTTGATAACCCGATTTTTTGTGGTATAATCATAATATGTATATTACATAGCAGAGGTATATCGATGAACGATAAAGAACCCACGGGAAGACCCGAGATCAACGAGGAAGGACTCAGCGAATCCAATGCGGCGAGGCGGCTTCGCCTGACGGGGGAGAGCACGGACTCCCGACTTGATCTCAGCGATGTTCCAAACGATTTCAAGAGCAAGCTCATCAACTTCTGGTATCACCATAAGGTGAAGGTGCTCATGACCGCCTTTTTCGCCTTTGCGCTCAGCGTGGTCATTGTGCAGTTCGCGTCTCAGAGTGACCCCGATCTGTTCCTTATGTACGCGGGCCCCGACTATCTCGCCCCCTCCGACAGCAGCCGTTTTTCGGACACCATGAAGGAGCTGGCGGAGGATTACAACGGTGACGGTGAGGTGAAGATCCGCATCACGGACATTATTTTCAGCACCGATGCTCAGATGGAGGCGGCGAAGGCGGAGGCGGCGGCAAGGGGTGAGGAGTTCACCTTTGACGGGATGCTGAATCAGAACAATTCCGAGAAATTCACCTACGAGGTGTTCAGCGACAATGCCATCATCTGCATTTTAGCCGAGGATCAGTACAGGGAGGTGGCGGCGGCGAAGGGCTTTGTCCCCCTCCGTGACATTTTCGGCGATACGTCGGTGAAGGGAGCCATCGACGAATACGGCATCCGCTTCAGCGAGACGGATTTCTATGAGTTTTATGCCTCCGCACGAATTTTTCCCGAGGATGCGGTTCTCGCCATTCGGAAGCTCTCCACCATATCTGCCATCACGGGAAAGAGCAAGGCGGAAAAGGTCCATGCCTATCATGTGGAGGTATTCCGCCGCATGGCTGCTTTTGAATTCCCCGAGGGATATGTGCCCGAATAAACAAAAGACCCGAACCACTGTTGAGGTGATTCGGGTCTTGTCTATTGGATGTATTCTCACGGGAATCTCTTACGCCAGAGTTTCAAGCAGATACTTTTCCGCCTCAGCGCACCAGAGACCGCCTGCCGCCTTGCAGATCTTGTCCAGCTCGGCAAAGAGGTCGCCCAGCTTTGTGCCCTTGTGTTCCTCTGCCGCCTTGCCGAATTCCTCGATGGCGGTGAGGGGAAGGTCGATGTGTGTGTAGATCAGCTTCTTTGCGCCCTTGATGCTCGGGAGATTCTTTGTAGCCTCCGCACAAGCGTCCAGACCGCCGATATGGGATACCATACCTGCAGGATTGATGGCCTTCT
>SVSU01000014.1 GCA_015064135.1 Oscillospiraceae bacterium | reverse complement strand
TACACCGCTGAGGTGGAATCCTTTACCCACAAGAATAAGAATCAGGTCATTGTTTCAAAAAAATTTCTCACAGCCGACGACCATATTCTCATAGTTGACGATTTTCTCGCAAACGGATGCGCGCTGCAGGGGCTTATTTCCATAAGCGAGGCGGCAGGTGCCACGGTTGAGGGAATCGGTATCGTTATCGAAAAGGGCTTCCAGTACGGCGGCAGAAGCATCCGCAATCTGGGATATCAGCTTGAATCCCTTGCCATTGTTGATGCAATGGACTCGGAAAGCGGTACCATAACTTTCAGAGAATAACCTGTTTGGTTGAATTTTTTGGGAAAGATTTATTTGACAATAGTTGAGGTGTTGTTATGGATTACTATATTGGAATAGACCTTGGAACATCATCGGTCAAGCTGGTTCTTGTTGACGGTAACGGCGAAGTCAGAAAGAATGTAAGCCGTGAATATCCCGTGTGTTATCCGAAATCAGGCTGGAGCGAGCAGAATCCCGATGATTGGTGGGAGGCGATATGCGGCGGTATGCCGGAGCTCCTTGACGGGATTGACGGTTCGGATGTGAAAGGCATCGGTGCGGCAGGTCAGATGCACGGTCTTGTTGTTCTCGACAGGGAGGACCGCGTTATCCGTCCCACGATCCTCTGGAATGACGGAAGAACATCCGCCGAGACCGACTACCTCAATAACGTGATCGGAAAAGAAAAACTGTTTGAATACACAGGCAATATCGCCTTTGCCGGATTTACCGCACCCAAACTGCTGTGGCTCAGAGAAAACGAGCCCGAGAATTTTTCGGGAATTGCAAAAATTATGCTCCCGAAGGACTATGTGAACTACCGTCTTACGGGGGAATTCTGCACAGATTATTCCGATGCCTCGGGTATGCTTCTGCTTGACGTGAAGAACAGATGCTGGTCGAGGGAAATGCTTGATTTGTGCGGTATTTCGGCGGAGCAGATGCCGCGCCTTGCCCAGAGCTTTGAGGTTGTGGGGACAGTGCTTCCCGAGGTTGCTGAAAGATTCGGTATCGGCAGTGATACGGTTGTGGTCGGCGGTGCCGGAGACAATGCGGCGGCTGCAATCGGAACGGGAACGGTCGGGGAAGGGAAGTGTAATATCTCCATCGGCACATCGGGCACCGTATTCGCATCTGGCAGCCGTTTTGCAGGGGATGTGAGGGAAGCAATACATTCCTTCTGCCACTCGGACGGCGGATATCATCTGATGGGATGTATCCTCTCCGCAGCATCTTGTAATAAGTGGTTCTGTGAGGAGGTTCTCGGCACAAAAGCATACGGCGAACGGGAATCAATGATTGATGAAGGCTTGCTCGGCAGAAACGAGGTCTTTTTCCTTCCTTATTTGATGGGTGAGAGAAGCCCCATCAACGATACGGATGCCACGGGAATGTTCGTCGGTCTCCGCCCCAATACAACGGGAGCCGAAATGCAGCTGGCTGTGCTTGAGGGCGTTGCTTTTGCCATCAAGGATAACATTGAGGTCATGGAACGATTCGGCTTGAGGATTACGGAAAGCTCTCTCTGCGGAGGCGGTGCAAGATCCCGACTCTGGAGAATGAGTTGTGCCAATGTTCTCGGCATTGAACTGAAAATTCCCGAAAGCGAGGAAGGCCCGGGCTACGGCGGTGCAATGCTGGCTATGGTGGGAAGCGGTAAGTATGAAACTGTCGCCGAATGCGCGGCAGAACTTGTGAAATTCCGTGAGACTGTAAAGCCCGAGGCGGAATTGACGGCACTTTATGCCGAACGGTACGCGAAATTCAAGTGCCTCTATCCGGCAGTGAGAGAGCTGTATAAGAAAATAAAGGAATGACATACGAAAAGAAGCGCAGAATGTCCGTCTGCTCAAAGCTGAAAGGATATCTGCGCTTAATCTTTTTAATAATGAATATTTTTTTCATAAACTATTGCAAAACATGACAAAATCGTGTATAATAAAACAGTCGGATGAAGTATTCGGGAAAAAGCGACATAAAGTGGGATTTTTTCTCAAGAAAAATTCTCGGGAGTGGGGCGGTTCGGTCACAATTCAAACTGCACCATACCCCCATGCAAGAGTACAGATGAACTTTGGAGAATTTTTCTCAAGAAGAATTCTCGGGAGTGGGGCGGTTCGGTCACAATTCAAACTGCACCATACCCCCATGCAAGAGTACAGATGAACTTTGGAGAATTTTTCTCAAGAAAAATTCTCGGGAGTGGGGCGGTTCGGTCACAATTCAAACTGCACCATACCCCCACTCGGCTTACCGAAGGAGTAACGCTCTCAGGTAAAACTACCGTATACGGACGACGCTCTGGAGAAGCTCACGTTTTGTGAGTGCCGAAGGTGTTAATGCTCTCAGGCAAAAGGACAGAGATAATAGGGGACGGTAGGTTTCTTATACTATTTTTGTATCTCTTCTCTTGGGTTGAACTTAGGTTTGACCCCATTTTTATTTCATTTTTATTATATTAAGAGAGGACGGTAATTTCTCATGCAATGGTTAACGGATGTTAACAAAAACATCTACGATTTCGTTTGGGGGTACGGCGTGTACCTTCTCCTGGCGGTCGGTCTCATTACAACAGTGATGACAGGCGTGTTCCAGATCACCCACATCAAGCACTGGTTCAGCCAGACCCTCGGTCAGATCTTCAAAAAGGACGTGTCCGGTCATGTAAAGGGCAAGTCCATTTCCCAGTTCCAGGCTCTCTGTACAGCTCTTGCTGCAACCATCGGTGTCGGTAACATCGCAGGTGTTGCGGCGGCTATCGTAACGGGCGGCCCCGGTGCCGTGTTCTGGATGTGGATCGCCGCATTCCTCGGAATGATGACCAACTACTCCGAAAACGTGCTCGGTATCTACTTCAGAAGAAAGAACGCCGACGGCGAATGGTCGGGCGGTGCCATGTACTACCTTGAGGACGGACTTGGCAAGATGAAGTACGGTAAGTTCTTCGGCAAGCCCCTTGCAATCATCTTCTGTATCTTTGCTATCCTCGCATCCTTCGGTATCGGTGCTATGGGTCAGATCAACAAGATCGTTGTGAATATGGTAAAGGCATTCGAGATCAAGCCCCTCACAGGCGTTGAACTCTACGAAGGTGTGACACTCTACCACCTCATCCTCGGTATCGTTCTCGTTGTTATCGCCGCACTTATTATCCTCGGCGGCATCAAGAGAATCGCAAACTTCGCCGAAAAGATCGTTCCCTTCATGGTTATCCTTTTCGTGGGCGGTTCCATCGCTATTATTGCTATCAACCATGCTGAGGTTGGTGCGGCATTCTCCGCCATCTTCAAGTACGCATTCACCGTTCCCGCGGCGCTCGGCGGTGTGGCAGGCTCTCTTATCAAGACCGTAATCACCACAGGCTGCAAGCGCGGTGTGTACTCCAACGAGGCAGGTCTCGGTTCATCCGTTATGGTTCACAGCAATTCCAATGTTATCGAACCCGTTCGTCAGGGTCTCTGGGGTATTTTTGAAGTGTTCGCTGACACAATGATCGTCTGCACCATGACAGCTCTCGTTGTGCTTATTTCCATTGATATCAATGTGTTCGGCGTTGAGGGCGGCACTGCGGGAATCGACGATGCAACCCTCGTTGCTACCGCATTCGGCAATCATTTCGGTCCCATCGGCGAAGGATTTGTTGCTATCGCTATCCTCCTCTTTGCCTTCACCACCGTTCTCGGTTGGGATCACTACGGTTCAAAGGCTTGGGAATACCTCTTCGGTGTAAAGTCTATCAAGGTTTATAAGGTAATTCACCTTATCACTATCATGCTCGGTGCACTCCTTACTTCTTCTCTGGCATGGGACATCTCCGATACCTTTAACGGTCTCATGATGGTTCCCAACCTCATCGGCGTTGTTGCCTGTGCAGGAATCGTTATCAAAATCACAAAGAATTATAAAGAGCGCAAGTTCAAGAAAAAGGATGTTGAGCCCATGATCTCCTTCTTCCCCGATGTTCAGGCAGAACAGGCAAAGGCACTTGGGGAAAATACAGAAAAATAAATGAATGTTTCAAAGCCGCAAAACGGAGAGGGTTGTTTTAGACAAAAACAAAACTTTGCCGGGTTCGGTTTGAGACAAATGCCGAAAACAAACGGGCAGGGGGCAGTGAAAAATGTTCCTTGCCCGTATTTTGTCGTTTTTGTCAATAAAAATGCATTTTTTTGTGTATTATCACAATGCAATTTTTTTGTTGGCAGTTTTTTTGTGCGAAATTGGAAAAAACAATGGCTTTGTTTTCCGAAAAGTATTGACAATTTCAATGTGAAGTGTTACAATGGGGTGAGAAAATTGAGCAGATATTCTACGATTTTAATTTCTGCTCAAAAAACTACGATCAATTGTCATTTCGAATGACTGTTGATAGATCTTCAAAAATTTTTATACAAAGGAGAAAATGTATGAAGTTCCAAAAGAAACTCGCAAGTGCTCTGCTTACTTTTGCTATGCTGAGCACAGCTGCAGTTGCTATTTCTGCAGCGAACACCATCGACGCGTACGAAGGCACAATCACATACTCAGGTGTGAACGCCGTATCCGTTGACGGTTCCCAGGCCGGCGAAGTTATCTCCGGCGGCGTTTCCTACGATGCAGTTGCCGCTGCATTCGACGGAGACATGGCAACACAGGCAAGCTTTGACTCCAACTATGGCACAGACGTAAGCAACTGGATGGGTATGAAGACCGAGGTTGCTATCGTTCCCACACAGTTCAGACTGGCTGCATCCTCCGCAGGACAGCAGTCCAAGATCATGAACTCTTATATTCAGGCATCCAAGGATGGTGTGAACTGGATAACACTGAAGTTGTTCTCCGACTGGAGAGAGTACGCTACCCCCGCTGAAGGCGGCTGGTGGGCAGCAGGCACATACAAAGAAGTTGCTGTAAGCAGCACAGAAGCTTATCAGTACTTCAGATACTTCAACTACAATGATGATGGTGCAAACCGCCTCACCGAGTTCCAGGTATTCGGCGTTGTGCCCACATCCAACACCATTGATACATACGAAGGCGAAATCGTTTACACAGGTGTTAACGCAACATCTGTAGCAGGCTCCATCGCAGGCGAAATCATCGGCGGCGGCGCTGATGCTGCTACTCTCGGTCTCGCATTTGACGGCTCTCTTGATACAACAGCATTCCTCGGCACAAACGTTGGAACAGACGTTAGCTACTGGATGGGTATCAAGGCTGACGAAGCAGTAGTTCCCACAGCATTCAGACTTTCCATCTCTCAGCACTACAGAATCATGGGCTCTTACATCCAGGGCTCCAATGACGGTGTGAACTGGGATACTCTGGTTGCTCTCACAGACTGGAGAGACTACGCTACTCCCGATGAAGGCGGCGTATGGTTCGGCGAAGACAGCTGGAAGTACTGCGAAGTTAACACAACAACCGCATACCAGTACTACAGATACTTCAACTATAACGACCAGGGCGGTAACAGACTTGCTGAGTTCCAGGTTTATACCGCTGATGCAGCAGTTGCAGGTGCAGCAAACAACGTTGTAAAGTTCAACGGCACAATCGTTGAAAGTGACGTTGTTTCCACCTACGATGCAGATATCGTAGGTGAACCTGTAGGCGCGGGCGTATCCGCTGCTGATCTCGCACTCATTGCTGACGGCAATACAGCAACAGGTGCATTCGCAGGCGGCAACACAGAAGAAATCGACACATGGTTCGGTATTAAGTTCGAATGCCCCGTAGTAGCTTCCGAGATCAAGATTGCAGTTCCCGACGGACAGGCAAACTACAGAGTATACGGCTCCTACTTCCAGGCATCCAATGACGGCGTAAACTGGAAGACTCTCGAAGTATTTGACAGCTGGAGAGACTACTCCGACTACACAGCAGGCAATGGCTCCTACAAGACAGTAGCAGTTGCTGATGCAAATGCATACACATACTTCAGATACTTCAACCACAACGATATCGGTGCAAACCGCGTTGGTGAATTCCAGGTATACGGTACAGTTGCTCACAGCGGCGAAACCACCGTTACCGGTAAGGTTGACGCTACAACAGATGCTGAAGGTTACACAGGCGATACCGTTTGTGCAGACTGCGGTGCAGTTCTTGCAGCAGGCGAAGCTATCGCAAAGATCAGCTCTCGTTATTACACCAACCCTGCTGACATCGTTTACACAGGCCTTGCTAACACATCCGTTGCAGGTGCTCCCGTTGGCGAAATCATCGCAGGCGGCGTTGATGGCAGTGCAGTTGCAGCAGCATTCGACGGCGACATCGAAACAATGGCAGGTCTTTCCGGCAACCCCAATGCAATTGGCGGTGAAGGCGAAGGCAACGAAGCAGTTCCTTACTGGATGGGTCTCTACTTCGCAGACGGAATCGATCCTTCTTATGTAAGATTCGCTCTTCCTTCCGGTCAGGCAAACTACAGAGCATTCTGGGACTACATCCAGGCATCCGTTGACGGTGAAAACTGGGTAGACCTCTATGTATTCGACGACTGGAGAAAGTATGACTCTTATACTTCCGGCCAGTACCTCACACTGGAAATTTCCGACAGCACCGTATACAAGTACTTCAGAGTATACAACTATGAAGACCGCGGCGGCAACAGAGTCGGTGAATTCCAGGTATTCGGTCCCGAAGGTATCTTAACAAACAGCCTTACAAAGTATGTAGGCGAAATCGTTTACACAGGTACTTATAACACATCCGTAGGCGGCTCCGCAGTTGGCGAAATCGTCGGCGGCAACATCACAGCAGACGGTATTGCAACCACATTCGACGGCAATACAGCTACCGAAGCAAGACAGGCTGCAAACACCAATGATATCGTAGATACATGGTTCGGTCTGTACTTCGAAGAAGCTATCGTTCCCACAGGCTTCAGAGTATCCGTTGCACAGCATTACAGAATCATGGGCTCCTACATCCAGGCTTCCAACGACGGTATGACTTGGACAACACTTGAAGCTCTTGATGACTGGAGAGACTATGCAACTCCCGATGAGGGCGGCGTATGGTTCGGCGAAGATGCATACAAGAACATCGACGTTAACACAACAGAAGCATACAAGTACTTCAGATACTTCAACTACAACGACAACGGCGGAAACTGGCTGGCTGAGTTCCAGGTATTCACCGCTGACGAAGCAGTTGCAGGTGCAGCAAACAACTCTTACAAGTTCAACGGCGAAATCGTTGCAAGCGGCGTTGCTTCCACATACAGTGCAGACATCGCAGGTGAACCCGTAGGTGCAGGCGTATCTGCTGGTGACCTTGCTCTCATCGCAGACGGCAACACAGCAACAGGCGCATTCGCAGGCGGCAACACAGAAGAAATCGACACATGGTTCGGTATCAAGTTCTGCTGCCCCGTAGTAGCTTCCGAGATCAAGATTGCAGTTCCCGACGGACAGGCAAACTACAGAGTATACGGTTCCTACTTCCAGGCATCCAATGACGGCGTAAACTGGAAGACTCTCGAAGTATTCGACAGTTGGAGAGACTACAACGATTACACAGCAGCAAACGGCTCCTACAAGACAGTAGCAGTTGCTGATGCAAATGCTTACACATACTTCAGATACTTCAACTACAACGACCACGGTGCAAACCGCGTTGGTGAATTCCAGGTATACGGAACAATCGCACATGAGGGCGAAGCTCTCGTAGGCGGCGCTTGCTACGAAACTGTTGAAGCAGCATTCGCAGCAGCAGTTGACGGCGACACCGTTAAGGTTCTCGCTGACGCTGAAATCGGCGTTCTCACAGTAGCTAAGAACACCGCAATCACTCTCGACCTGAACGGCAAGACCCTCACAGGTGTTGACACAACAGCAAAGAACTTCGGTCTGATTCAGAACAACGGTACACTGACAGTTAAGGATTCCGGAAACGGTGGTTCTATCCAGCTGACAGCTACCACAAACAGCGGTTGGAACCGTTACTCCGCAGTTATCTCCAACAATCCCGGTGGTACACTGGTTGTTGAAGGCGGTACACTGAAGCACCTCGGCGGTACAGACATGGCATACGGTATCGACTCTCTGACAAACGGCACAATTGGTGCAGTATCTGTTACCATCAACGGCGGTGCAGTTGAGTCCACATACCGCGGAATCCGTCAGTTCTGCAACAGCACAACAACTGAAAACGTTCTCGTTGTAAACGGCGGTGAAATCTCCGGTGCAAACAAGTCTATCTGGCTCCAGAGCTCTAACAATAAGGCTAACCTCGGTTCTCTCACCGTTGGCGATAAGGCAGCTCTGACAGGTGACGTATACGTTTGGACAGCTGAAAATACAGCAGAATTCGTAGCAACAGTATCCGTAGCAACAGCTGCATTTGAAGATGGCTACACACTGATTACAGGCAACCTTCCCGAAGGCGTTGAAGCACTTGATTATGCAGGTGTAATTGTTATTACAAAGCCCGTTAACTCCGGCGTATGCGGCGAAGCCCTCACATGGACATTCGACGAAAACGGCACTCTCGCTATCACAGGTAACGGCGCAATGTACGACTTCAACTACTCCGTAGCTCTTGAGGGCGCAGCTCCTTGGGCAGCATTCAGAGCAGATGTTAAGAAGGTTGTAATCAGCGGCAACGTTAATACAATCGGTACATACGCATTCTTCAAGATGGCTAACCTCACAGAGGTTGTATTCGAAGGCGGCGCTTGCCTGACATCTATCGGCCAGGGCGCATTCGGTTACACAGGTATCAAGAACATCACAATCCCCGCAGACGATATCGAAATCGCTGCAAACGCATTCTACTTCGCAAAGTCTCTCGAAACCGTAGCATTTGAAGAAGGCAGCGTTCTCGCTTCCATCGGCAACTACGCATTCCGTGACTGCTCCGCACTCCAGACTCTGTACATCCCCGAAACCGTTGGTACAATCGGAACAAACATCCTGTACAACGCTAAGCAGGCAACTGTAAGCGTAGCAAACGGTTCTTACGCTCACAAGTACGCAACAACTTACGGCTACAACGTAGAAGTAAGAGACAGCGTATCCGTAATCGCATCCGGTGCTTGCGGTGCAGATGCTACATGGTACCTGACAAATGACGGTGTTCTCTACATCGAAGGTGCAGGTGCAATGGATGACTTCGACTATACAACAGTAGCGGACAATGCAGCTCCTTGGGCGAAGATGAGAGCAGACGTTAAGAAGGTTGTTATCGGTAAGGATATCACATCCATCGGTACATATGCATTCTTCAAGATGGCTAACCTTATAGAAGTTGAATTCGAAGCAGGCTCTGCTCTTGAAGTAATCGGCACAGGTGCATTCGGTTACACAACAGCTCTGAAGAACGTTGTGATCCCTGCATCCGTTGTTGAAATCAAGCAGAACGCATTCTACTTCGGCGGTCTGGAAACAGCAGCATTCGCAGAAGGCTCTGTTCTCAAGACCATCGGCAACTATGCATTCAGAAACAACACAGCTCTCACCGAGATCGACATTCCCGACAGCGTAGCTAACATCGGCGCGAAGATCTTCTACAAGTGTGATGCTGTAACTGTAACAGTAGGCGTTGGCACAGCTGCTGAAGCTTACATGGTTAAGACAGGCGTTAACCACACCATCCGTCTTGACGTTATTGCATAAGCATTACTAAAAAATACAGAGGATGAAATTCTTCTGATATAAGGCGAGACCGGGCATTCCATTTGCAGTTGAACTGCAGGGGATGCCCGGTTCCTTTTTATGGTTTAGCTGTGAGAATCTGTTTTTTGGATAAGAAAGCTATTGACATAATGACAAAAATAAAATATAATAAAAGTGGATAGTTGTTCCTATTGTTTATATGAAGGGAGAATGGTCAGATGGAACAAACGGCTCTTCAGGTTTGTATGTTTGGTGGATTTTCTGTTACTTATAAAGACAAGACTATCCGAAGTGATACAAATCGCGCAAAAACTGTTTGGACACTCCTTACATATCTTTTCTATCATCGTGATCGATCTGTTTCTCCCGAAGAACTGCTGTCCTTGATGCATTTCGCCGAAAAAGGAAATGCCAATCCGTCAGGTGCACTGAAAACTGCTCTTTTCCGCGTGAGAAGTACGCTTGATCAGTTGGGTGATGGGATGGGAAAGCATCTCCTGAAATTCAGGAATGGCGGATATTTTTTGAATCCTGATGTGGAAATGCATATTGACCGAGAGGGGTTTGATGCACTTCTTCTTTCCATAGCAGATCCTGCGAACGAGGGAAATAAACTGCAGTTGTTCCTTGATGCCTTGTCATTGTATGGAGGGGAGTTTTGCTGTGACAAACAGTCCGAAACGTGGATTATCCCCATCGCGGCCTATTATCAGAATTGTTATGTTCGCTTGGTGGATGAGGCTGTTCCTTTGCTTGAGGCGTCAGGGCGGCATAATGAAGGAGCAGCCATTTGCCGAAGAGCACTTGAGCTTGATCCCTATAACGAGACATTTTATCAGCATCTGATGCGATGCCTCCTTGCATTGGAACAACGCTCAGAGGTAGTGACAGTGTATGAGGACATGAGCAAACTGCTTTTGTCTAACTTTGGCGTCATGCCAGATCAGGAAAGCAGAGCTTTGTACAGAGAGGCTCTGCGGACGGTTAACCTGACAACCATTTCCCCCGGTACTTTGATGGAGCGCTTGAGGGAGGAGATGCCTGTTAGCGGCGCTCTTGTGTGTGATTACGATTTTTTCAGGAATGTTTATCAGGCTCAGGCGAGAATGATCGCCCGAAGCGGAGATGCCGTTCATGTGTCTCTGTTCACGGTTTCGGGACGACTGGGTAAAACCCCTGCAAAGCGCAGCATGGAGATCGCAATGGACAATCTGGAGAAGCATCTTGCCCGTTCCCTCCGAAAGGGCGATATGGTTACAAGATGCAGTTCAGCTCAATTTGTCATTATGCTGCCTCAGGCAAACTATGAGGATAGCTGCAAGGTATGTGACCGTCTTGTGGATTCGTTTTTCAGGCAATACCCCCATGCTCCCGTGAGAATTGATTATTATGTTCAGGCTCTTGAGCCTACAACCAATGGTTGAGTAGCCTGCAACCGTTGGTTGAGTAGACTGCAACCGTTGGTTGAGTAGCCTGCAACCGTTGGTTGAGGCTGCAAATTACGGCAAAGAAAGGATCTCGGAATGAAAAAGATCATAAGTATGCTTCTTGTTTGCGCTTTTGCCCTTGCCGGGTGCGCTGTGCCCGTGACCGAGGGGGCGGCAGATGTTTTTGAGAACGAAGTAAAGAGCGAGATCGCTTACATTGAGGAAGAGGCAGTTGCTTTGGCTGAATCTCCTGCTCCGAAAACAGCGGCATACGAGGCGGCAGCTTCCGGAGTTCTTGTGAAAAAGAACGAGAAAGCAGAGATTGACTACTCCAATGCCCACCTCGGCTATGTAATGGTAAAGTATAAGCTTTCCGGCGATTCTAAGCTGAAGGTTCAGGTGAAAACAGCTGAGGTTACTTACACCTATAATCTTACAGCGAAGGAATGGACCGTTCTTCCCTTGTCGGAAGGAGACGGAAAATACACCGTTACCGTTTACAAAAATGTGACAGGCACAAAATACGCTGCCGTGATTTCCCTGGAAATGGATGCTGTTTTGGAGAATGAATTCAGCGCTTTCCTCTATCCGAATCAGTATGTGAATTACACAGATGCCCCGGAAACCGTCGCGAAGGCTGCCCTTATAACAAAGGGACTTGACAAAGCCCTCGACAAGGTGGCAGCGGTATATGATTATGTTGTGGATACATTGGAGTATGACACTGAGAAGGCAAAATCGGTAAAGAGTGGTTATCTTCCCGTTCTTGACACCGTTTTGGAAGAAAAAAAAGGCATTTGCTTTGATTATGCGGCATTGATGGCGGGAATGCTCCGCAGTCAGAACGTTCCTTGCAAATTGGTGGTTGGTTATGCAGGAAAGGTGTATCACGCTTGGATCAGCGTTTGGTCGGAAGATGAGGGCTGGATCGACGGTGTTATATGGTTCAACGGAACTGCATGGCAGCGAATGGATCCCACCTTTGCTTCTTCGGCTGACCGCAGTGAATCCATCATGAAATATATCGGCGATGGTGAAAACTATTCTGCGAAGTATTTATATTAGAATCTGATTGTTATTTGTCCGTCTTTATCACCATATAAAACGCTGACCCGGAATGTGATCGGCATGGAGAGCTGCGTACTGTGATTGTTTTTCGGTTTGCTGCTTCCATGCCGATTTTTATTGGGAAAAACGGAGGGAACTTTGAGTGAAAAAACAGATGAAATATTGTGAGGTATCTTATTTTTGCCTGGAGCTTTCCATGTTTCTTCGTGCAGGAGTGGAATGTTCCGAGGCACTTTTGATGCTTGCCGATGAAATGTCTGACAGGATTTATCGTGAAAAACTGCTTGAAATGTCTGATTGTGTGGGCGGAGGAGTCCCTCTTTCAGAAGCCATGCGCCGATCCCGGTGGATTCCGGATGAGGTTTGCAGAATGGTCATGGCAGGAGAAACCACGGGGAGCGTAGAGGAGGTCCTCTCGGCTCTGGCGGAGTTTTACGACAATAAAGATATAACATCCCGTAGAATACGCTCAGCCTGCCTTTATCCTGCGATTCTTTTTCTTGTTATGCTTTCCGTTCTTGCCGTCCTTATGACAAAGGTGCTTCCTGTTTTTCGTGATGTGTACGCATCCCTCGGCGGAGAAGTAAGTACCGTGGTGAAAATACTGTTTGAGACGGGGGCATTTCTTGATTCCGCATTGCCTGTATTTTTTGCCGCCGTCTCCCTTTGTGCCGTGGTTTTGATTGTTCTTCTTTTCTCAGAGCGATTTTTTGAACGTGCAGCCTTCTCTTTAACACGGGGAAGTCAGCCGAAAGGGATTGCGGCTAAATTGTGTTCGGCACGTTTTGCCCAGGTTTTGATGCTTGGCATCACAGGCGGCTTGGGTATTGCTGAAGCGGTGGAAAATGCAGAAATCCTTCTTGAGGATTACCCCGACACTGTCCGTCGATGCCGAGTTTGCTCCGAAAAGCTCATGGAAGGACAGCCTATTTCCGAATCTTTGGCAAATACCGGGCTTATTCCTGCCACCGAGTGCCGTCTTCTTTCCTTCGGTATGGAAAGCGGAAACGGGGAGAAAGCAGTGCGCGAAGTTGCCGAGCGCCTTGAACGTGAGGCGGCAGAAGCCCTGGAAGCGCGAATAGGTTTAATTGAGCCTGTGCTTGTTCTTCTCACGACACTGATGGTTGGGGGAATTCTTTTAGCGGTTATGCTGCCTCTTACAGAGTTGATGGCAGCTCTCGGGTGAACGGAATGGGACGAAAAAAACACGCCGACCTGATCGGCTTGGGATGTGGTATTCTGATCGTCGTAATAGTATTTCTTGCTTTCATAGTTTCCTCAGACCGCATCAGGGAGCAGGAGAGAGAACGGAGCCGTCTGCGCTTTGAGGCATCACTTCGGCAGACAGCGGTTTCCTGCTATGCGGAAGAAGGATTTTACCCACCCGACCTTGCCTATATAGAGAAGTATTACGGGATTCGCATACCCTATGAAAGATATGCGGTGCATTACGAAGTGTTCGCAGAAAACCTGATGCCCGAAATTTCGGTTGTGGAGCTGCCATGAAGAAAAATGGAACAGAAAACAGAATATCCGTGATTGCCGCGCTGCTTCTGTTGGCACTTTTTGCCGTTTTCGCTGTGGCAGTTCTTGTCAGCGGTGTCCGTATAGCCGATAAGGTAATAACGGAAAGGGATGGAGCAAGACTCTGCCGTGATACCGTTCAGTATGTCACCGCCAGATTTCGTCAATCCCAAAGCACAGCCGTATCGGTTGAAGATTTTCACGGTCAGCCTGCCCTTGTTTTTTCGGAGGATATCGGCGGAGAGGTTTATCTGACGCGGATATACTGCTATGACGGCTATCTTCGCGAGTTGTTCGCGGAAGACGGCATCGAGATGGGGGCAGAGGATGGGGAGAAACTGCTTTCTTTAGCAAAGCTGGAGGTGCGAGAGGAAAGAGGCGGTGCTCATCTTTCCTTTATGTGGGAAAACGGAGAGACCGGACAGGTTTTTCTGTACAGGGAGGATCTTCCCGTTGTGGATGAGGTGACAGAATGAAGAGAAAAGAACTGCTCCTTCTGATGGAATTGCTCGTGATGGTTCTCGTTTTTTCCATTGCTGCCGCGGTGTGTCTGAAGACTTTCTCTGCGGCAGATCAAAAGAGACTGGAAGCGTATAACAGGGATCGTGCAGTTTTGGAATCGCGGAATGCAGCGGAGATTCTTCAATCACTGGATGGAGATCTTCAGGGTGCCGCCGAGGTTTACGGAGGTAAGGCAGAGGAAGGCAGATGGCGCATTGCCTATAATGCCGATTGGGTCATAACGGACTCAGAGGCGGCGTTTTTTCTGACAGCGGTACTGTGTGATACCGAAGAAGAACCGCTTGGATTGGCGAAGATCACCGTGACGGATACGGGCGGTGAAACCATCGTGGAACTACCCACGGCATGGCAGTGGGAATGGACCGAGACCTGCGCAGAGTGGGGGGATAACGGATGAACGAAAGAAAAAGCACTGTGGGCAGAGGCGGCGGCTTGGTTGGGGTCAGCTCCTTGTTTGTGATTTTTGCCGTCCTTTGTCTGACGATTTTTGCTTTGCTTGCCATTGAAGCCGCTATGAACGACGAGAGGATGTCCCTGCGTTCTCTTGATACCACGGTTTCCTTTTACAAAGCGGAAACGGAGGCGGAAAGGATTTTGGCAGAGCTCCGAGTGGGGCAGATTCCCACAGGTGTTGCAGAGGAGAACGGCGTTTTTTCTTATTCCTGCCCCATTTCGGAGACCATGCATATCTCGGTATGCGTTGCTGTCGGGGAAAACGGAGCCTATCAAATACTGCAATGGCAGACGGTGTCCGATGTTGTGTGGGAAGAGGACACAGGGATAGATGTTTGGGACGGCAACACATGACCGGGGTTGGCAAAAAGAATCATTGTGAGCCCATGACACTGTCTGTAATTTCTCAGTGGATATCAGATTTTTTTATGAACTTATTGTGCGCCGATTCTGACGGCAGAGGGAGATTTTTTGATGAATATGAATGAATACCTGAGCAACGCGGTTGAAAAAGGGGCGTCGGATGTCTTTATCATTGCCGGAAGTGCACTTTCCTGCAAGATTCGAGGGCTGTTTTGTAATCTGGATGAAAAGAAACTTCTCCCTCCCGATACAAAAAGAATGATTGCCGATATTTATGAAATGGCGGATAGAAGCATGGATGGGCTTGAAGCAAAAGGGGACGATGACTTTTCCTTTGCCGTCTCCGGTCTGGCACGTTTTCGTGTGAGCACATACCGTCAACGGGGCTCGTTTGCTGCCGTGATCCGCGTGGTCTCTTTTTCCATCCCCGACCCGAGGAGTCTCGGAATCCCCGAGGAGGTGATGAAACTTTCCGATGTCCACCATGGTCTGATCCTTTGCACGGGGACTGCCGGAAGCGGAAAATCCACCACTCAGGCTTGTATTATTGACAAAATCAATCATACGAGAGCTTGTCATGTGATCACTCTTGAGGATCCCATCGAATACCTTCACCGCAATGACAAAAGCATTATCAGCCAACGTGAAATTGCCATTGATACCGTCGATTGCCTGACCGGACTTCGTGCCTGCCTGAGACAATCGCCCGATGTGATTCTTCTTGGGGAAATGCGAGACCCCGAGACCATTCGTACCGCTATGACTGCGGCGGAAACAGGACACACAGTTTTTGCCACACTCCACACGAAGGGAACGGCGAATTGCATTGATCGGATCAGTGATGCTTTCCCGGCAGAGCAGCAGGGGCAGATCCGTATCCAGCTTGCATCTGTGCTTCATACGGTGATATCCCAGCAGCTTGTCCCCGATGTGAAGGGGGAACTGATCCCCGCATTTGAGATCCTGCACGCGAACCATGCGGCAAGGAATCTCATAAGAGAGGGAAAGACGCATCAGCTTGCCAATGTGATCACAACAGGGGCGGCAGAAGGGATGATCTCCATGGATCAATCGCTTTATCATTTGTATCAGGAAAAAAAGATCACAAAAGAGCAGGTTCTGGCATATTCGGAGAACCCGGAACAGCTTGCCCGACGTCTTTGAGAAAAGAATTACAAAAAAATTCTGTTTTTTCAAAAAAATGAAAGAAAAGAGTTAAAATGTAACCGAATCTGTAACCGCCTTATGATATACTTTAGGCGTAAACAGGAAAACTCCTACGGGAGAACCCAAAAAATGTGAGTCTGAAGCCTGATGAAAGGAAAATCACATGAAAAAGAGTGAACAAATGCGGAGCATGATCGTGTGTGTTGACTCCTATCAGGATGGTGTTCCAAAGGGCAGCTTCAGTAATGCATATCTGGATGAAACGGTATCATTCGAGAGTCTCACCCGGCTTCTTACAGGCATAGAGAACAGGCTGGAGGAGATGAACTTCCCGCAGGCTTTTGAATCCATCAGACGGTTTGAAACTTTTGCCAAATCGGAACCGACAGAGGTGAAGGAGAATATGCTGAAGAGAGGAAAGCTTGCAACATTCACGGTAAGGATCCTGTTCCGCCAGAATACATCCTGGCAGGGCTACCTGATGTGGATGGAAAAGGGAAGAGAAGAGAGCTTCCGAAGTGTTCTTGAACTCATATTCCTGATGGACAGCGCACTCAGTCAAACGTCGAGTGTTGATCCGGCAGCGTAAACGGCAGACCAAACAACATTGGTAAATACATGAAAAAGGCAAACCGTCCGAAAGGGCGGGACGCAAAGCAAGGGGGCTAAGACCGAAAGGTTATGCTTGCCCGGCCGCCAGTATTCAATCTCAATAATTTAAATTTTACAGAAATGAGGATTGAAAAATGGCAAACAAGATGAACTACAAGGCAAACTTTAAGAAGGCAGCAGCGATCTTTGCATTCTGTGCAATGATGATGGGTATCGGTACCGCAGCTGCGGCAGAAGGCTACGAAGCTCCCGCTGCAATCGAGGAACAGAATCCTGCATTTGAGCTTATCGTTCCCGAAGAGATTGAAGCAGCGGTAGGCTACAATGCTCCCGTTTCCATCGAGGAGCAGACTCCCGTATTTGATGTTGTGATGCCCGGTGAGGCTGAGGGTTACAATCATCCTGTATCTGTGGATGAACAGGAACACGAATTTGAAATTGTTATGTTTGAAGAAGAATCTCCCGAAGAGGGCGCAGCTGCTCGCACTGCTGCTGTCTATAATCCTATGAACACCACCGCTGAAACAGAGGCTCCCAAAGCAGGCAACTTCATCGTAATCGACGAATTTGATGGTGCTCTTCTGAATACTCCCACAGAAACCAACGCAGTGGTTGAAGCAGTTGAGGAAATCGAAGAGATCGAAGAACTTGAAGAGATCGCGGAAGAAGAGGTTCCCCTCGCCGAGGCTCCTGTTGCAGAAGATTCCGTTGCAGAAACCTCCGCTGAAAAGAAAGAGGGAGGCAGACGCATCGTGATCTTTGAGGAAGACGGAGCTCTCCTGGAAGGTGAAAAGGAAGAGATTGCAACAATCGAAGAAATCGACGTTCCCATGGCTGCACTTCCCACAGAGGAGTTTGAAACCGTTGTTGAAGCGGATGAACCCGAGGCGATCGATATTCTTGACATTGAAGTTCCTCTTACCGATATTCCCGATGAGGCTGTTCCTCAGACAGGCGACACAGCCGTATGGTACGCACTGTTTGCAGTGGCAGTTATCGGACTGGCAAGCGTTACCGTGATGGGAAGAAAGAAGAATAACGAAGCATAAAATCATAAAAAGCGGAATATACTGGGGTTTGCATACCGCAAGCCTCAGTTTCTTTCTGTAAAAGGGGAGTTGAACCATGAGAGTTGGTATGAAACGTATACTTATTATTATTTTTGGCAGCTTGCTTGTTGTAAGTGCGGCAGGAATCGTGGGGCAGAGGATATACTACTCACGGGGTGAGGAGGCATACGATAAGGCAGAATCTATCGCAGGTCTCACCGAGCACTCGGAGGAGACCACGGCACCCGAAACCACGGCACCCGAAACAGCGGCACCCGAAACCACGGCACCCGAAACCACGGCACCCGAAACAGCGGCACCTGAGACCACGGCACCCGAGACTGCCGCACCTGAGACCACGGCACCCGAGACTGCCGCACCTGAGACCACGGCACCTGAGACCACGGCACCCGAGACTGCTGCACCTGAGACTGCTGTACCTGAGACCGCAGCCCCTGAGACTGTCGCACCTGAAACAGAGGCAGTCACAACAGTCGGCCTCCTTGCCGAGGTTGATCTTGCTGCCCTTCAAAAGATAAATCCCGATGTGATCGGCTGGATCATGATTCCCGATACCACAATTTCCTATCCCATCGTTCAAGGTGAGGACAACGCATACTACCTGAACCGCACATGGGAGGGCGAGTGGAATCCGGCAGGCTCGATCTATCTCGATTATCGCTGTACTCCCGATTTTTCCGACTTCCATTCCATTTTGTACGGGCACAGGATGTACAACGATTCCATGTTCAACGCCCTGAAGGGGTACGAGAATCAGGATTTCCTTGAAGCGCACCCGTATGTGTATGTTTTCAACGGGGAAAGAGTGCTTGAATACCGTGTTTTCGCGGCGTATGAAGCGGATGCAATAAACGGGTCCTCCTGGCGCCTCGGCTTGACGGAGGCGGAAGGACAGCAGGCGCTGTTTAACTACGGCGTGTACTATTCCGTAATCGATGCAGGCTTTATCCCGAGTGCCGAGGGCGGCGACAAGCTGCTGACACTCTCTACCTGTACCGAGGAAGGCGGCAGTGATACCCGATGGGTGGTGCACTGTGTCCTTGAAGGGGCAGGGGAATGAGCCCTGTGACGCAGGTTGATGAAGATGAATTGAATAAAAAAGACCTCTCGATCAATTTCGGGAGGTCTTTTGGCATTTTATACCCCATATCAAAAAGAAAACTCAAACTTTATCGCTTCCACGTTATCCTCGGAGTATTCGATCTCCTCCGAAATTATCCGCGCCAGCTCGCAGGCGTCCTCCTCCGTCACATTTTCACGGCGGAGAAGGGAGGCAAACAAGCGCTCGCAGAACAGACAGAACCCAAGAGAGATGCGGAATTCATCTTCGCTTCCGGCATCGGAGCAGTAGCGGAAGATAAAGTAGGCGAGGAACCTCTCAAGCATCTTTTCCCGATTTTCCGTCACATCAGAGCAGGAAGAATAGACGGAAAACAGACCCTTATGCTCCTCATTCAAATATTCAAGGGAACAAAGAACCTCTGCCCACTCTTCGTCGGACAGCAGAGCAGGGGAAACGTCATATTCTTCACCTATTCGGCAAAGTTTTTGATGATGGGAGACAGAGTCATCGGCAAGAATATCGTAAAGTGCGGCGCGACGGGTCAGTGCATCAAATTCCAACGGTTCGGGGAAGCCATCTGCCTCACCGATTTCCTCGAAAATCATATATTCCCCCGATCCGAGGATAATGCGGCAGGCTTCTTCACACGCCATACCGATTCCCACCTCTTTGCCCATTGGCGTATCATGGTAAAATCGTGGGTGTTCTCTGCAGATTGCGCATAGACAGTCCTCGCCGAGATTGGTTATGATCCGGCACAGCCCCCGTTCATCCAAATGGGGACAGCGCTCACCGTCCGTCAGGATGAAATGAGGGGGATCTGCTGCGGCAATGCTGTTTTTGATCTCCTTTCCGTATCCGTCCGTGAGAGAAGCGTATTTTTCAGCCGTTACCTCATCAATGTCGATCTCCCAGCCGATACAGCAGCTATGTCGGCATCGGTCGGCAATACAGCGGAAATTCTTGTAGTATTTTGGTGCATACAGTTTCATTTGAGCCCTGCCTTTTCGTCATTTGCTTTAAAGATTATATCAAATGGGCAGGGTATTGTCAAGAAATAAAGGGTGAGTGCGGCAGAATTCAAGATATTCCGTATGTGCCTGTCACCGGGTCGCGGAACAAAGGAATCCGGGGAGGGAAGAAGGTGAAAAAAACAAAAAGGGCGGCGATCAGACACAGCGTAAGAAAGGCAAGCCGCGGAGAGAGGCATTTGCCGTTTTCCTTTGCCAGCATCCGTGTTTCCGTGAAAAAAGCAACGGCGGCGGAAATAAAGTAAATGGCAATATTAAACCAATCGGGGGTGCTCACGAAGGCGCCGTTTACCGTATAAAAAATGATGGGTATCAAAAGAAGCCCCAATGTGATTCCCTTGAGTTTCACGCACCAGAAATTCCGATGATTTGCGAAAAAAAGGCTTTCTGCAGCAGCAAAGAGAAAAAGGGGCACAAAAAGGATCTTCATGTGTTCAAAGGTGGATTCGTTCACCGCCGAAAAAGAGGCGGTAAGCAGGCTTTTCCCCGTCCAATCGAAAAGAAAGTGGAGCAGAGTGCCGACGAGAGAGGTAATGCCGAAGCCGAAGAATTGAATGAGGGAGGCGGAAATTTTCATAGGCACCTTCTTTGCAGGGAATGTTCATTTGAAGTATATGCGGAAAGAATAACCGTCATTCCCGACAAAGTCCGAGAAAAGCAATAGCAGAATAAGAATATCCCTGACATTGCGGAGCATATAATAACGAAGTGGGAATAATGTGCAGTTTTAACTGTAAGCAAACTGTCCTACTTTGGAGAATTTCCCTTTCGGAAAATTCTCCAAAGTTTCGTTTGAAACCATAGAAGAATATTCCCATGGGAATAACGAATCGGTATTGAGGGAAATACTGTCACCGAAGGAAGCCCTCAAAAATCCAAAAGGAGCAAACCTATGACCATCGGACAAAAAATCATACACCTGAGAGAAGCCGGGAATTTTACGCGAGAACAGATTGCGGAAAAGCTATCACTTCCCGTGGAGACCATATGGGACTGGGAAGGTGATAGGGTATGTCCAAAGTGGGACGAGATACAGAGATTATGCGGAATATTTGGTATTTCCGACGATGAATTCAGGGATAAAACAGAACCCGATTCAGAGGATGGGTGCCGTTATTTCGGAACAGACGGCTTCCGCGGTGAAGCGAATGCTGACCTTACTGCCATGCACGCATACAAGATCGGCAGATTTTTGGGCTGGTATTATGCCTCTCCTCTGTCGGGGTGTATGCAGAAGAATTACCGCCCCAGGGTCGTCATAGGAAAGGACACGCGCCGTTCAAGTTATATGCTGGAGTATGCCATTGCCGCCGGGCTTACCTCATCGGGGGCGGATGCCTATATGCTTCATGTGACAACCACCCCCTGCGTATCTTATGCGGTCAGGCAGGATCGTTTTGACTGCGGTATCATGATCACAGCCTCACATAATCCCTTCACCGACAACGGGATCAAGATCATCAATTCCCATGGAGAAAAGCCGAGCGATGAAGCTACGCGCTTGATAGAGGCTTATCTCGACGGCAAACTTTGGCGGCTGGGTGTGTCGGGGGATGATCTTCCCTTGGCACAGGGGGAGAAGATCGGCTGTATCGTTGACCACGTTTCGGGCAGAAACCGTTATGTGGGGTATCTCATCTCCCTTGCATCCAATTCCTACAAAAATCTGCGAATCGGCATTGATGCGGCAAACGGGGCATCCTGGAGCATTGCAAGGTCGGTATTCGGTGCGCTTGGGGCACAGCTTTATATGATCGGTGATGAGCCTGACGGTGTAAACGTCAATCGTGACTGCGGCTCCACTCACATGGAGGGACTTTGTGCGCTGGTCAGAGAAAAACATCTTGACATAGGCTTCGCTTTTGACGGGGATGCGGATCGCTGTTTAGCGGTTGACGAGAAGGGGAACGTTGTTGACGGCGATGCGATTATGTATATCCTCGCCAAAAGGCTGAAGGGGCGCGGAATGTTGGGCGGAGACACCGTTGCGGCAACTGTTATGTCAAACAGCGGCTTTGTAGAGAGCCTTCGTAAGATCGGCATCCGCTGTGTGCAGACGGCGGTGGGCGACAGGTTTGTTTACGAATGTATGCAGAACAACGATTTTTCCCTGGGGGGAGAGCAGTCGGGGCACATCATCTTAAAGAAATACGCCACAACGGGAGACGGCTTGCTGACTGCCATTATGGTAGCGGAGGAGGTCTGCGACACAAAATCCACCCTCTCGGAGCTGGCTTCTCCCGTGGTGCTCTATCCCCAGTTTGTTAAAAATGTGAGGGTGTGTGACAAGGATGCGGTAATGGAAGACGAAGGGGTAAAAAAGAGACTTTGCGAAGCTGAGGAGAGCCTTTCGGGCAGAGGCAGAGTTCTCCTTCGCCGAAGCGGAACGGAGCCTGTCATCCGCATCATGGTGGAGAGTGAAACGGATGAGAAGTGCAGGCTTTTGGCGGAGAGCATTGCGGAGGCCGTCAGAGAAGGGGGGCATATTCTTGAATAACACGGTGAGAACGGCGGAACTGTTCACCTCGGAAACCGGGTACCTGACCCCGTTTTTTGAGGGATACGAATACCCTTGGCACATCCTCCCCGAGATAAAAGGGTACATTCAGACTTTGCTTGGGGAAGGGATAGACGGTTTTACCGAAATCTCAGAGGGAGTCCTTGTGGGGGAGGGGGCGCGCATCCATCCATCGGCAGTCATCCTTCCTCCTGCCATAATCGGCAAGGGGTGCGAGCTTCGCCCGGGGGCGTATATTCGGGGCTGTGTCATTACGGGAGAGGGTTGCATCATCGGCAACTCCACGGAGGTAAAGAACAGCCTCCTCTCCGACGGAGTGTGTCTGCCCCACTACAATTATGTGGGGGATTCCGTCCTCGGTATGAAGGTGCACATGGGAGCAGGGGCGATCTGCTCCAATCTGAAGGCGGATGGCGGCAATGTTGTCATCCGCGGCGAGAGGGAATACGACACGGGACTGAGAAAGGTGGGGGGCTTCCTCGGCGACGGTGCGGACATCGGCTGCGGCAGTGTCCTTAACCCCGGTACGGTAGTGGGGAGGGGGACATCGGTATATCCCCTGACCTCCCTGCGCGGCGTTTATCCCTCGAATTCCATTGTGAAGGGAACGAGAGATGTGACGGAGAGGGATTGAGCGGATTTTATATGAAAAAACAGGATACTGCTGTGGTGTGTTTACCATGCAGTACCCTGTTTTTGTGTTCGGCGAAGGAAAAAAGTGCAATTTTTTGGTGTGTGGGGACAAAAGTATACTTTAGTCACCACTGAAGTTTTAAAAAAAGGGGGCAAAAAAGGAATATTTTCCATATTTGGATTATATCACAATGTTAAATAAATTGCAATAGTTTTAGTGGGGAAAAATGTATACTTTTGTCCCCACTGACAAAAAAACGACAGTCGGGTGCGACGGTCGGGAAAATCTATTGTTTTAAGGAGAGAAAAAGATGAAGTTTTTTAAGAAAATTGCAGGCGCATTGGTGCTTGCGGGACTGCTGGCACTTTGCGCGGTAGGCACTGCGGCGGAGGCTGAAATCGAAGTTGCGGCAGGCGAGGCTGTAGTCGCGCATGCCGGCTCCGGATACCTTACATTTTATGATGGAAATATCGTTTTTTTCGGTATAAATTCAGTGTCTGTTGATGGTTCAGTAATAGGTGAAATTATAGGCTGTGAAAATGCAACTGTTGACAAGATAAAGTATCTTGCAGACGGGGATATCACCACTGCAGCATCTCAGGCGGCAAATATAGGCGATATGGTAGATCAATGGTTCGGCATCAAAACTGAGACTCCCGTAAAGGCAACGGAAATCCGCATAGCTACGGTAAAAGCGGCAAATCACAAGCATATTATCGGCTCCTATGTTCAAGGCTCCAACGACGGTATCAACTGGACAACGCTGGTTGAATACACAGCAGAGGACAAGGCGGCATATGAGGCAAGTGGTGCGGAGTATTATGCGAAAATGGTTGATACAGATGAAGCATACACCTACTTCCGATATTTCAACTATAATGAGCAGGGCGCTACAAGGTTGGGTGAGTTCCATGTGTATGGGGAGCCCGTCGAACCCGAAAGATCCATCACCTCCTCCGGCAAATGCGGTGACAACCTTACATGGGTGCTGTATGAGGACGGTGAATTGGTAATCAGCGGTGAGGGGGCAATGTGGAATTGGACGAGTTATTCAAAGGTTCCGTGGTACTCCTACCGTTCTTCCGTTGTCAAGGTTACCATTGAAGATGAGGTTACAACCATTGGCAGTTTTGCATTCTCCTACTGCGACAGTTTGACAAGCGTAACGATAGGCGACAGCGTTACTTCCATTGGCGATAGGGCATTCGCCAACTGCAAGAGCTTAACAAACGTAATGATCCCCGACAGCGTTACTTCCATTGGCGATTTCGCATTCTTATACTGCTCCAGCTTGACAAGCGTAACGATAGGCGACAGCGTTACTTCCATTGGCGGATATGCATTCTCCGGCTGCTCCAGCTTGACAAGCGTAACGATACCCGACAGCGTTACTACAATTGGCGAGGGGGCATTCTCCTACTGCTCCAGCTTGACAAGCGTAACGATAGGCGACAGCGTTACTTCCATTGGCATGGAGGCATTCTGCGACTGCTACAGATTGACAAGCGTGACGATAGGCGACAGCGTTACTTCCATTGGCATGGAGGCATTCTTATACTGCTCCAGCTTGACAAGCGTAACGATAGGCGACAGCGTTACTTCCATTGGCGATAGGGCATTCTTCGCCTGCGACAGCTTGACAAAATATGTTGTTGATGATAATAATACGACATATACAAGTGATGCTACAGGTGTCCTCTTTAACAAAGACAAAACAATGTTAATAGCTTATCCTATAGGCAAAACAGCAACAGAGTATGTTGTTCCCGACAGCGTTACTTCCATTGGCGATACGGCATTCTACGCCTGCACAAGCTTGACAAGCGTAACGATCCCCGACAGCGTTACTTCAATTGGCGATTGGGCATTCTCCTACTGCGACAGTTTCACAAGCGTAACGATTCCCGACGGCGTTACTTCCATTGGAGAGGGTACATTCTACGGCTGCATAGGTTTGACAAGCGTAACGATAGGCGACAGCGTTACTTCCATTGGCGATTGGGCATTCTCCTTCTGCGAAAGATTGACAAGCGTAACGATAGGCGACAGCGTTACTTCCATTGGGGATTATGCATTCTGCGAATGCACCAGTTTGACAAGCGTAACGATAGGTGACAGCGTTACTTCCATTGGTGATGAGGCTTTCTCCTCCTGCTACAGTTTGACCGATGCGACCGTTCTCAGCAGAGACGCCGAGTTTGGCTCATATGTTTTCTACAATGTCCCCTCTAATTTCGTTCTCTACGGCTACGCAGGCTCCACAACCGAAGCATATGCCGAGGCAAATGGATACAAATTTATCCCCCTCATAGACTACACACTCACCGAAGACGGCACCCTTACCATCAACGGAGGCGGAGCAATACCCGATTACAGCTACTCTGCCACTTCCGCAAATGCAGCACCTTGGGCGAAGGACAGAGCATCCGTCAAAAAGGTAGTGATCGGTAATGATATCACCTCCATCGGCTCCTATGCTTTCTTCCAGATGCCCAACCTTACCGAAGTAGTCTTTGAAGAAGGCTCCGCACTCACCTCCATCGGCCAGGGCGCATTCGGCTACACGGGCATCAAGAGCATCACCATCCCGGCAAAGGATATAAAAATCGGCACAAACGCATTCTACTTCTGCTCCGCCCTTGAAACCGTGGCATTTGAAGAAGGCAGCGTTCTCGCTTCCATCGGCAACTACGCATTCCGTGACTGTACATCACTCCAGACTCTCTACATCCCCGAAACCGTTGGTGCAATCGGCACAAACATCCTGTACAACGCTAAGCAGGCAACTGTAAGCGTAGCAAACGGCTCTTACGCCCACAAGTACGCGCTTACCTTCGGATATAACGTGGAAGTAAGAGACAGTGCGTCTGTGCTGGCGTCCGGCAGCTGCGGTGCAGATGCTACATGGTACCTGACAAAGGACGGTGTGCTTAATATCGGCGGAAACGGTGCCATTGGCGACTTCGACTACACAACAGTTGCTGAAAATGCAGCACCTTGGGCGAAGATGAGAGCAGATGTTAAGAAGGTAGTGATCGGTAAGGATATCACATCCATCGGTACATATGCATTCTTCAGGATGGCTAACCTCACAGATGTTGAATTTGAAGCAGGCTCTGTTCTTGAAGTAATCGGCACAGGTGCATTCGGTTACACAACAGCTTTGAAGAACGTTGTAATCCCCGCATCCGTTGTTGAAATCAAGCAGAACGCATTCTACTTCGGCGGTCTGGAAACAGCAGCATTCGCAGAAGGCTCCGTTCTCAAGACCATCGGCAACTATGCATTCAGAAACAACACAGCTCTCACCGAGATCGACATTCCCGACAGCGTAGCGAATATCGGCGCGAAGATCTTCTACAAGAGCGATGCTGTAACAGTAACAGTAGGCGTTGGCACAGCTGCTGAAACCTATATGGCAAAAACAGGCGTAAACTACACTCTCCGACTTGAATTTATCGCATAAGTATAAACAAACCAAAAGGCCTCTCGATCAATTTCGGGAGGTCTTTTGGCGTTGGGGAAAGAAAGGGTTCCTCCTGGGCTTTCGGTCCGTTTTTTGTTGACTTTTTCGGAGTTTGTATGTATAATATAATCAGGAAAGTATAGCCAAAATTCAATATATCTAAATAAAGGGGAATACTGCATGAAACGGTATATAAGTATCTTTTTGACCTGTGCGATGCTCCTGTCCTCACTGCCTGCATCTGTTGTCAATGCGGCAAATGAAGATGAAGCGAAAAATGAAGCCATCGTTGTTGGACCTGTGGAACAGGAGACGGAAATCCCCCCTGTTGATGAATCAACAGAAGCGGAGGAACCGGAAGAAGTTATTCTCCCTCCGAATGTAAATAAAAAAGAAATTGAGACAGATGTTTTTTCGGAGAGAACCGAAAGCATCGTCGCCTTTGCCTTGTCGGAAGGCGATTTTACATACAAAGTGCTGAATGGAACATATTGCCAGATTCTCGGATATACGGGAAGTGATGCCGAGATAACTGTACCATCGGAAATCGGCGGCTATATCGTTCAGTCTCTCGGCGCAGAGGTATTCAGAAACAATTCTGCCGTAGAAAAGGTCACACTGCCCGACACTATTGAGTCAGTGGGGGATGCTCTGTTCCGCGGTTGTTCAAAGCTGAAGGAAGTTGTGCTGCCTTCATCTATGACAACAATTCCCGGATATACATTTGCCGATTGCGTTTCTATGGAGAGCTTCACTTTCGCTGAAGGCCTCACTACCATAGGCGACTACGCCTTCGCGAACTGCAAATCTCTCGAGAAGATCGAGCTGTCGAATACGGTAAATAATATCAACTATTACGCATTCTCCAACTGCAGCGCCCTCACAACGGTGACGACGGGAAGCGGACTGCGCGTTATCGGCGAGCGAGCATTTGCAAACTGCACAAGTCTGGCGGAACTTGATTTTGCAGAGGGACTTACCACAATTTACAGCTACGCATTCGAGAACTGCAAGGGTCTCACAAGTGTACAGCTTCCCGACAGCGTAACGACCATGTCAGCTCACGCATTCCTGAACTGCAGCAGCATCAGCGAGGTGCATTTCCCCCTGAGCTGGAAAACGGTGCTTGGCAAATACAACGACGACCGCTATATCGAGACCCCCTTCACGGGAT
>SVSU01000144.1 GCA_015064135.1 Oscillospiraceae bacterium | reverse complement strand
CAGCATTGCCTTTTTCGGGAACGCCGCCATATCCTGCGTGCAGAAGTACCATCAGGTCCTCTATCCCGGCCGTTTCCGCTTTGAGTTTATGGTGTATGCCATGTGCATCGTTTTCACGATCTCCGCCGCCGCCCTTCTTGTTACGCGCACGAGGATCTCCGCCGCATCCATGAAAAACGGGCTCATCTTCGCTTCACCTGCCGGGATGATGAATGCGGTGGTGAATCTGCTTGTCATGACCGTGGCATCCGTTCTCCCCGCATCCCTTGTTTACCCCGTGGTCTCGGCAGGAGGGATCATCATGACCTCCACCCTTGCCCTGACGGTGTATCGGGAAAAGCTGTCAAAGTCTCAGCTCATCGGGCTTGCCGTGGGTGTGCTGAGTGTGATTTTTCTCAATCTCAGGTAGACAGATATTCCCTCAGGACCAATTCCGTTATCCCCTCGTTCCAACCGGGCTCAACCCGACGGACGAGGGGGTTTTTTGCGTATTCACAGCGGATCATGTCCCTCAGCTCCGTGCCGCCCCTGTAACCATGAATGATGCGGATTCTGTATACACCGCGGCTTCGGCGGAGAATGCTGTCGATTTTCGTCTGCGCCTGATAGCGGTTCATGCCGTGGACGTCAACTTCAACGATGGGGGTGTTCATGGTGTGCTCCTTTTCGGTGTGATTTTGCCTGCTCTGCCGTGTCAAGGGTCACACTCTCCGCATATGATAAAGTGTGGTTTCTTTTAAAGAAAGGAAATGGCATAAAAATGAGCAGCAATATTAAGAAAATAGGTGTTCTCGGCGGCGACATGAGGCAAATTCGCCTGGCATCCCTTCTTGCCGATGGTTCGCGTGGGGGTGAGGGGTATGAAACTGCGGTGTGGGAATTCCGAGGGGTCATGGAGGACAGCGCTGTGAAAGCAGGGCTGGCAAACTGCGTCCGCTGTGCCGACTGGGAGAGTGCAGTGTGCGCATCCGATGTCGTGATTTTGCCCCTGCCCGTGACAAACGACGGAATTCGTCTGAACTGCCCCTTTGCCGCTGTGGATTATCATATCCGACTGACGGAGATCGTCGAGAAATGCGGCAAGGATACCCTTGTTCTGGGCGGCAGAATCCCATCCCTTGTCATGCGCTTGGGCGCTGAGAGGGGACTGAGGGTGTTTGACTACTACGAGAGTGAGGCGCTTCAGATAAAAAATTCCGTCCCCACGGCAGAGGGAGCGCTCGCCATCGCCATCAACGAGCTGCCGAGGACTATCAGCGGATGCAGTGCGGTTGTGACGGGATACGGCAGAGTGGCGCGCACACTGGCACATAAACTGAAACTTTTAGGTGCCCATGTTACAACCGCCGCCCGAAGTCCGTCTGATCTCGCATGGGCGGAGAGCGAGGGATGTGTTCCCGTGAAGCTGGAGCAGTATCGGAGGGAGCCCTGCCGCGCCGATATCATCTTCAACACCGTCCCTGCCATGATATTCGACCGGGAGCTTCTCGGGAAACTGGATAAACACACCCTGATCGTGGAGCTGGCTTCGGGAAACTGTGGCGTTGACGTAAAGCATACCGAGGGGATCCGCGTAATCTCGGCGCCGGGACTGCCCGGGAAGCTGTCACCGTTCACAGCAGGCGAGATCATATATGATACCATAAAGGATCTGATAGCGGAGAATTGCTGTGGAGAAAACGGTCAAAGGAATAAAAGATAAAAAATCAAAGAAAGGTATGGTCAAAAAAATGAAAGACATTACACTGGGCTATGGTATATGCGGCTCCTTCTGCACCCATGCCAGAAGCCTTGAGGTGTTGAAAACACTGGTCAGCAGGGATAACTGCAGCATCATACCCATATTCAGCGAGACGGTCTGCACCACAGATACCCGTTTTGGCAAGGCGGCGGAATTCTGTGAAACGGTGGAAGCCATATGCCAAAATCGCGGTGTTCGTACCGTTCGTGATGCGGAGCCCTTCGGTCCTGCGAGACCCCTTGATGTTCTTGCCATCGTCCCTTGTACAGGAAACACTTTGGCAAAAATTGCCCACGGAATCACCGATACTTCGGTCACAATGGCGGCAAAGGCACACCTCAGAAGCGACAGACCCCTTGTGATCGCCCTTGCAACAAACGACGCCATGTCGGCAAATCTTGGAAATATAGCCAATTTGCTGTCACGGAAAAACGTGTACTTCGTGCCCATGCTTCAGGATGATGTGATCTCAAAGCCCCATTCTCTCGTGGCTGACTTTTCCATGGCAGAGGAGGCTATCCTTGCAGCATTGAGAGGGGAACAGCTTCGCCCCGTTTTTCTCACGGCAAAATAGAAAAAAGGGGTTGTCGCAGAGGGCAGCCCCTTTCGATTCAAAGAGATGTTATGAGGAGCTCTGCTTCCCCTGTGATGACCACATCGCCGAGACCCGAGGGGAGGAGCCAGCTGTCACCTTTTACAAATGTATAAATTTCGTCTCCCTGTGTGATTGCCCCTTCACCGTGGAGGACAAGCACGGAAAGAAAACTGTCTTCCGATACATGGAGGGGAAGGGGGGCTGAGATATCATATTTATATACGGTGAAAAAAGGGCAGGCGCAGAGCAAAGCGGTGTCGTTTTTTCCGCAGGCGAACCGCAGAGCGTCAATCTCCCCTTCATTCCTGAGCTTTACCACATCCAGTGCTTTCTCGGTGTGCAGCTCTCTCAGCGTTCCGTCACCCTGCTTCCTGTTGTAGTCGAATACACGGTAGGTGACGTTGGAATTCTGCTGTATCTCCGCGAGAAGGATTCCGCCTCCGATGGCATGGACCTGCCCCGAGGGAATGAAGAAAACGTCCCCTTTTTTGACATCTGTATAAAATAAAGCATCCTCTGCTTTTCCGTTCTCTGTCAGACGGGCAAATTCTTCGACGGAAACTCCTTCCTTCAGCCCGTAGACAAGCTCTGCTCCCTCGTCAGCCTCCATAATGTACCACATTTCCGTCTTGCCCCACTCATTTTCATGAAGCAGAGCATATTCATCGTCGGGATGTACTTGAACGGAAAGCTTTTCTTTGGCATCGATGAACTTGATGAGAAGGGGGAAACGGTCAAAGGAGCCGCTTTTTCTGCCGAGAAAGTCCGCGCCCCCGTTTTCGACAAGCTCCGATAATGGGCGGCCTGCATAAATTCCGTTTTCGATGATGCTCATCCCGTCGGGACGGACGGTGAGCTCCCAGGACTCCGCCAGCTTTTGAAAATCCGCTTTTTTGTTGTAGTTCCGCTTCAGTCTGTCTCCTCCCCAGAGGATCTCTTTCGGGACAGCCCTCAATTTAAGAGGATATTTTCGTATTCTTGTTCTGTTCATGTGTTATGTATGACTTGTTTGATCCACATTTCGCGCATTTTCATGGCAATTCCTCGGTGGGCGTGGCAGATGTGCTGTCCCGTGCCGATAAACTCGGGAAGGGTTTCTTTTGTGAATCTGTGTTCTCGTTCAAGATTTTTTGCAAGTGCCGAAATCAGTCGCTCCACGCTGCTGTCGGGAAAACGGCTGCATTCGATGACGATGGTGTGGGGGGCGAGGATTCGGATGATATTTGCCGTGTCGAGAGAGATGACTTTCGCCGCCTCCTCGGGATCTTTTGTGCAGGAGAGTTTGCCGAACAAGGTGTTTCCTGCGCTGTCCTCGATGTTGCCGAAGCCGCAGAAACGGTTGTTGTGTCCGATGAGAACCTC
>SVSU01000013.1 GCA_015064135.1 Oscillospiraceae bacterium | reverse complement strand
CTTTTCGTCGATCTTCTTCTTTGATGCCGGAACAATAATATCCAGTGTCAGGGTAGAGCCGGATGTCAGAACAAGAGATGAAAGTGTAGACATAGAAGCTGAGAGAACAAGAATCACAACAATGGCGATAATGATCTCGGGAAGTCCCTCAAGCATGGTGGGGATAATACTATCGTAAATCGGTGTGCCGGAAGCGCTGTATTCGATAGAATCACCATAAAGTCTGCCGAATCCGCCGAGGAAGTAGCAGCCGCCTGCAACGATAAGAGCGAAAAAAGTAGAGATCAGTGTACCCTTAGAGATAGCGTCCTCGTTCTTGATGGCATAGAATTTACCAACCATCTGAGGAAGCCCCCATGTGCCGAGGGAGGTGAGAATAACAACGCCCAGAAGGTAGAGGGGTTCGGGGCCGAGGAATGAAGTGAACGCACCTGACATATCGGGCGCAGCCTCTGCTGTGATCTGAGACAATGTGTTCATCGCCTCGGTAAATCCGCCGTTTGTTTTGAGAACTGCCGCAATAACCACAACAATACCCACAAGCATGATGCAGCCCTGGATAAAGTCGTTGATTGCCGTTGCCATATATCCGCCCACCACAACGTAAACTGCGGTGAGAACTGCCATAATAATAACACACCATGTGTAGTCAATGTTGAATGCCATAACGAACAGTCTGGAAAGACCGTTATAGAGAGATGCGGTGTAGGGGATAAGGAAAATGAATACGATAACGGAAGCCGCAATCTTCAGAGCCGGGGAGTTGAAGCGGAGTCCGAAAAACTCAGGCATGGTCTTGCTGTCGAGGGCATGAGTCATAAGTCGGGTACGTCTGCCGAGGATGACCCACGCAAGGAGAGAACCGATCAGTGCATTGCCGATGCCGATCCAGGTGGAAGCCACACCGTATTTCCAGCCGAACTGACCTGCGTAGCCTATGAAAATAACAGCGGAAAAATAGGAGGTGCCGTAAGCGAATGCTGTAAGCCAGGGACCCACGGAGCGACCGCCGAGAACGAACCCGGCAACGTCTGTTGCACTGCGTCTGCAGTAGATGCCAACGCCGATCATAACGGCGAAGAAAATGAGGAGCATGATGATCTTGATAGCCATAACCAATGCCTTCCTTATGTAGAATAATATATTCCGCAGCCCCTGCGGTGGGTAAAGCCCCAAAGTTTCTGCAACCCCGGGTGAGTAACAAAAAAACTGCACAGACGTGATTTCTGTGCAGATTCTTTCGTTATAACAACTCTTTGAGCCGTTCCGATTTATGCATCACAAATCACTATTACCTTTTCATTCAAAGTAATAGTAATAATATGCGTATGCAAATACGGATTTCAGCATATGGGACACCGTTAAGCAAAGCCGACATAATCGACCTTAACTTTACACCCTTCCAAAGAATTTGACATGATTATAGCACCATTTTTACGTTTTGTCAAGGGGTTTGGGGCAATTCCGAAGAAAAAACTGAAAATCTACCAAAAACTCTTATAGCATAAGGGGATTTAAATGAAAAACAAACACATGACGCTTGACGATCTTTACTTTTACGCATCAGCGGAATGTATGGAGGCGGACCGATAAACGGTTACCACTTCATTATTGTCTATTTATCGTTAATTTTTCTTATAAGTGCCTTCTGCGAAATTCATCGGGAGTATATCCGGTATTTTTTTTGAAAGCTGCAATAAAGTTGCTTGTATCATTATAACCAACCAGATTCGCAATATATTGGATATTCGCATGTGGTTTCATAATGATAATTTTTTTTGCGTTATCAATTCTGCATTTGATCATATAGGCATGTACTGAGTACCCTAAAAAACGTTGAAACAAGCGAGTGAGATACTGGGGGGTAACATACATAGCAGATGCCAGATTTTGTACAGATAATGGTTCAGCATAATGTTCTTCAATCGATTTTATCGTTGGTTCAACATATTGCTTATACAGAGGGTGCGTATAAATGGTGTGGGATTTGTGAAGAGGAGAGAAATGCATCAGAAAATCATAACATGCAACGGAAGCATTGATTGATACATATGTGTTGCTTTCAAAATTCTCTATCATGGTTGTAATCCATTCAGCAAAATATTGCCCCCTCTGAGCATCTATAAATTGATATGGTGTATTACCAATCATTTTTTCGATTCCATCTTTCAAAAAACCACCAAACACGACAAATGAGGTAAACCATGCGGATTCACAGCTTTTATATGAATGAGGTATGTTTGGGGCAATTAAGAATCCCTCACCCTCAGCCAATTTTCTTTCTTCTGATTCGATTTTCACAATTCCGCAGCCTTTTTCTGTTTGCAGCCAATGAAATAATGGGATACCATATTGCCGCGAAACCGGCTCCTGATCCCAATGATTTCCAATGTGTGCGACACTGAAGGGGAAATCATCATAATTCTTTTGTACATATCTTGGCATTGGTTATCTCCGGTTTGGTATTATGTTTTTTGTTTCGTTTTTTCATATATATTATTTTACTATGTTATACATAACGTTGTCAAGTCATTATATAATTATATAAACAGTCATATTATGATCAACTTATACGATAATTGTCAGAATTTTACACCAAATGTAATTGAATAAAAATCTTTCGCATTACTTAAATCATTATATTTCAAGAAGAAGGAGCTAAATATATCAATGATAAAACACTGTATCTCGCAGGGATGGATTCTACAGTCTCCAGGATATTGTGGCCCTGTTGATCTGCCTAACGATTATTCTGTTTTATTGCCGCGTGATCCTGACGCTCCGGGAGGTGCCGCCAACGGATTTTTTTGCGGCGGAATCGGAAAATACACCAAAGAATTGCTGCTGTCTGTTTCTCCGCGACATTATATTTTAGATATAGACGGTGCATATATGTGTACATCTGTGGAGTTCAACGGACAAAAGATGGTAACACATCCACATGGCTATACCCCTCTTTTAGTTGATATCACAGAATATGCCAAATTCGGAGTGAAAAACAATTTGAGGATTACAACTCAAGCTGATCAACCTTCAACACGATGGTATTCGGGCGCAGGTTTATACCGTGATGTTTATTTATGGGAAGGCGGAGATATCCGTATAGAACCATGGGATAAATTTATTTATACACCGGCGCAGGATACTGTAAAAGCTGTATATGAATTATCTGCTGATCGAACTGCTGATGTTCTTCTCAGAGCAGAAATCATATATGGCGAAACCAAGCTCCTCTCCCGGGAACAGAAAATCCATGTATTGTCCGGTCAAAAAACAAAAGCTGAATTCACGTTCTCCATTCAAAACGCAAAACTCTGGGATACTGAAACTCCCAATCTATATGTTATGCATGCTGAGATTCTGGAGAGAAATTGTGTGATCGATACGGATGATACCCGATTTGGCATACGAACTATATCTGTAGATGCAGAACACGGCCTCCGACTCAACGGAAAAACCATAAAACTTCGTGGTGGCTGTATTCATCATGATCATGGTGTTTTAGGTGCTGCAGATTTTCCTGCTGCCTGCAGGCGCAAGCTGAACCGTTTAAAATCTGCCGGCTTTAATGCAGTCCGAATTGCCCATAATCCGCCCTCATTAACTTTATTGGAAATGTGTGATGAAATGGGTATCATTGTTATGGACGAAGCATTCGATTGCTGGCAGCAATCCAAAGGCGGCGAATTCAATTACCATAAATGGTTTGATGCATGGTGGGACAAGGATATATCATATATGGTGCTCCGAGATCGCAATCACCCTTGTGTATTCAGTTATTCCATAGGTAATGAGATTCCTGAAAGTTATGGGACTCCTGAGGGAGATGAATGGTCAGAAAAACTTACATCGGAAATCAGAAAATATGATACCACTCGTCCTGTCACCTCTGCAACATTCCAAATGGGAGATCATTCTACATGGGCGGAAAGAACCGAGAAATATTTTGCTCCGCTTGATATATGCGGTTATAATTATGCCTATACCAGATATGAATCCGACCATGATCGTTTTCCTTCGAGAGTAATCTGGGGTTCTGAAACGCATGCACTGACTTTCTATGATTCATGGCATTCTGTATTGAGAAATAATCATGTAATCGGTGATTTCACATGGACAGCTTATGACAACTTAGGAGAAGTCGGTGCAGGCCGTGCTGTTTGGGCAAGAGACGGGAAAATTACAGGCCTTAACCTGGCAGAATATCCATGGCGATCCTGTTATCAGGGAGATTTTGATCTGTGCGGATATCGCAGGCCGCAATCCTACTTCCGTGAAGCGATTTGGAAAGATAGTACGGAACCTCGAATTTTCTCCACACATCCCGAACATTACGGTGAAGAATATTCGGGTACCGATTGGCATTGGTATGATGTTTCAGAGAATTGGACATTTGATAATGCGTATCTTGGAAGGCCGGTAAAGTGTGAAGTATATACAGATGCCGATGAAATCGAGTGGTTTCTGAACGGCAGAAAATTGGGCATCAGCGTCCCCGAAAAAGGAATTGCTTCATTTGATATCCCATATGAAAGAGGTGAAGTTTCAGTTATTGCATATAAACATGGAAAAAAATGCGGACACTCTTCCATACATACAGTTGGCAATCCTGCTGCAATAGTGGTTGAAGCTGAAACACCTTCTCTGAAAGCGGACAACCGTGACCTTTGCTACTTTGCGATCACTATAGTGGATAAGAACGGGGATCGGATCTGTAATGCAGAGCATGAACTGCAGTGTGTCGTGAGTGGCGGTACATTGATGGGAATATTCAGCGGAAATCCATGTAATGAAGACGCGTATGGTTCAAATTGCTGCCATGCATTTGAAGGTCGGGCATCAGCCATTATCCGAACAAATACGCCGGGTAAAATCAATATTTCCGTCAGCAATCCAAGTTTAATAACCGGAGCTGCGACAGTTACCGGAATATAAGTAATACTTGAAGATGAATTAACATTTATACATCAAGCAGAAATATGTATTCCCAAAAATCACAGGAATCAAAATTTGATTCATAAATTTTTATTTTTTAGGCGCCAAAGTCTATAAAACGAGCATTCACAGCGATGTTGGCACTGCTTATGTTACTGACATCAGTATCCGGTTCCCAAAAACAGGACCCGTCAGAATCTGCCGCATTAAAAAGCACTGCGGAAACAGAAATTGTTGAAGAAAAAACTCTGAATAACCTGCTGCCGGAAGCATACTTTGGAGGACGAGATCTCCGCATTTCTTGCAACAGGAATACAGTTATGAGATGACTGTATATGAACTTACCGGAGATATATGCAATGATGTTGTATATCAATGAAATATGAAAATCTATGATCTGTATAATGTAAATATCACGCCGATAATAAAAAATTTTGAAGGCAATCAGTCCACATAAATGATGTTTTCAATTCCGTAACAGCAACCATCAAGTTAGAGGTATCTTGACGGTTGCTGTTGTTTTAAGGGGAAATATCCCAATATTTTAAATAAAACCACACCCCATCTGGTGCGCAAAAAGCATCCGATGGGGTGATTTTTATGCGTTTTTTCGTTGGTGGGGACAAATGTATACTTTTTTCCTCACTCAACCTCTTGCAATTTACCTAACATTATGCTATAATCAAAATGTAAAAAATATTCCATTTTATACTCGTTCCCGGAGATTTTTCATAGGGGAAAAAGCATATATTTGTCCCCACTTATATTTTTTGTTGAAATGTCGTTGTATGCGGCTTTGGATAGTACATTTTTATATTTTCAAGGAGGCACAACATGAAATTTTTTAAGAAGGTTGTGGGAACGTTATTGTTTGCAAGTATTCTGCCACTTTCAGCATTAGGCATTTCAGCAGCAGTGGAAGGATTTGAAATCGCGGCAGAAGAGGCTGTCACTGCAGAAGCGAGCACAAATACTCTCAATACATATAATGGTAAGATCAACTACTCAGGCAAATATGCAACATCCGTTGACGGTTCCATCGCAGGCGAAATCATCTCCGGCGGTGTAGATGTAGGGTACGTTACAGGAGCGTTCGACGGCGACAAGACAACTCAGGCAAGCTTTGAGAACAACTTCAACAACGAGGTAGGCAACTGGATGGGTCTGTATTGCGAAGACGCTGTTGTTCCTTCTGAATTCAGACTGGCTGCAGCTTCTTACAACCAGCAGTCCAAGATCTCTGGTTCTTACATCCAGGCTTCCAATGACGGTATCAACTGGACGACACTGAGAGAGTACGCTTCCGGTGACCAGTGGAGAGAATATGCAACTCCCGAAGAAGGCGGCTATTGGACAGCAGGCACATACAAGATTGTTAAAGTTGAGTGTAATACAGCATACAACTACTTCAGATACTTCAACTACAACGATATGGGCGCAAACCGTCTGTCTGAGTTCCAGCTGTTCGGTGATGTAGAAACCGAAACTCAGGCACCCGAAGTAACCTCCGGCAAGTGCGGCGACAACCTCACATGTGTGCTGTATGAGGACGGTGAGTTGGTAATCAGCGGTGAGGGAGAAATGTGGAATTTTGTTTATTTTACTCCTCCGTGGGACTACGGTTCTTCCGTTGCCGTTGTCAAGGTCACCATTGAAGATGGGGTTACAACCATTGGCGATTATGCATTCTCCTACTGCTACAGTTTGACAAGCGTAACGATACCCGACAGCGTTACTTCCATTGGCAATAGGGCATTCTTATACTGCTACAGTTTGACAAGCGTAACGATAGGCGACAGCGTTACTTCCATTGGGGATTATGCATTCCGCGCCTGCGATAGCTTGACAAGCGTAACGATACCCGACAGCGTTACTTCCATTGGGGATTATGCATTCTTATACTGCTACAGATTGACAAGCGTGACGATAGGCGACAGCGTTACTTCCATTGGTGATTGTGCATTCTACACCTGCACAAGCTTGACAAGCGTAACGATAGGCGACAGCGTTACTTCCATTGGGGATGAGGCATTCTCCTACTGCTACAGTTTGACAAGCGTAACGATACCCGACAGCGTTACTTCCATTGGCAATATGGCATTCTCCTACTGCTACAGTTTGACAAGCGTGACGATAGGCGACAGCGTTACTTCCATTGGGGATTATGCATTCTTATACTGCTACAGATTGACAAGCGTGACGATAGGCGACAGCGTTACTTCCATTGGGGATTATGCATTCTTATACTGCTACAGATTGACAAGCGTAACGATCCCCGACAGCGTTACTTCCATTGGTGATTGGGCATTCCGCGCCTGCGATAGCTTGACAAGCGCGACTGTTCTCAGCAGAGACGCTGAGTTTAGCTCATATGTTTTCAACGATGTCCCCTCTAATTTCACCCTCTACGGCTACGCAGGCTCCACAACCGAAGCCTACGCTGAGGCAAACGGACACAATTTTGTTGCACTTGATGAGGGGGAAGAGCCCGAGATCGAGCCCACAACCTCCGGCACCTGCGGAGCAAACCTCACATGGGAATTCATCGACGGAACTCTCTATATCCGCGGCACGGGCACCATGACCAACTTCGCAAACGCCGATGCCGTTCCGTGGGCGCATCTGAAGGATGATATCACAAGTGTGGTAATCGAATCCGGTGTAACATCCATTGGCTATTACGCTTTCAGCGGATGCACAAGCATCACCAACGTAGATTTGGGCGATACCCTGAAAACCATCGGTAACTTTGCATTCAACAAGTGCACAAGCTTGACCGAGGTGGCAATCCCCGACTCCGTAACAACAATCGGTCAGAGCGTGTTCAAGGATTGTACAGCACTTGAAACCGTTACAATAGGTACAGGCGTTAAGACCATCGGAAACTACACATTCTACCGCTGCTCATCTCTTGACGATGTTACCATAGAGAGTATGACAGCTACTTTTGGCACCACTGCATTCAGCAGTACGGCAAAGAATCTTACCATGTACGGTTACAGAGAATCTACCGCTAAAACAAGCGCTGAGGAAGCTGGAATTACTTATGTAGTTCTGGATCCCATTGAAACAAACGAACCCGAGACAAACGAGCCCACTCCCGACACCCCCATCGAAGCAGATGTAATCTTCACTCTGGCAGATGTCAGCGGCAAGCCCGGCGAAACCATCGAAGTGGAGATCACCGTAGACAGCACAGAGGAGCTCAATTCCATCGCTCTCCATACCCTGACCTACGACCCATCCATCCTCACCTTCAAGGGCTTCTCTGATACGGGAGCCATCGAAGCTAAGTGCTTCCTCTCCTCCTTCGATGAAGACGAGGGCGTTATTACCCTTGCTCTGAAGGAAAAACAGGCACTCACAGGAAAGATCTGCAAGCTGGTATTCGAGATCAACCCTGACATCGAGGACTGTACAACAAAGCTCGGCATGAGCTCCCTTGTAAAGTACGGCTCAACGGTCATCTCCTCCGGTGTGGAATCGGCTGAGATCACAGTTAAAACCTACGTTCTCGCAGACATTGACGGAAACGAGGAAGTAGATATCGACGACGCACTGGCGCTGTTCCAGTACAGTATGCTTCCCGATATTTACCCCGTCACCTACCCCGGGGATATGGACTTTACAAAGGACGGCAAGGTTGACATCGACGATGCACTGCGCCTGTTCCAGTACAGTATGCTTCCCGATGTGTACCCCATCTCATAAGCAAACCCATACAAAAAGCTCGTCATCTTCAACGGATGGCGAGCATTTTTTAATTATTTTCCATTTTCGCGAAGCCACGTTAATATAGTCGGCATTTCGGCAGCAGTCAAGCCGTGGACGTCGTTTTCTCTTGTAATCAATTTGTATGTTTTTCCGTGTTCCGCCAACGTTTTGGCAAAATCTTCTGCCTGGGTGTAGGGAACATTCTTGTCTCCAGTGCTGTGGACGAGAAGAAGGGGTGTATCGATCTTGTCAGCAAAGGTGACGGCGCTTCTTTCCGAATACGCCTCAGGGAAGTCCGATGGTGTCCCTCCGATGCGCCGGGTCAGCATCTCACGCATATCGGTGCGGCTTTCCCAAAGGGCGTGCAAGTCGTAAATACCGGAAGCCAGAACTGCCGCCTTTATAATATGCTCGTCATCCTGCAGAAGGGTGAGACACCCTTCCATGCCGCCCCTCGATTCTCCGAGAAGCCATACCTCGTCGGGATTGACAAAGCCGAGCGAGGGGATCACATCCATCCAAAAGGTCACATTCTCCACATCTGAGCCGCCAAATTCATCTGCCTCACTGTAATCGGGACAGATCACAACGCTTCTCAACAGATAGGCATTAGAGACTGCTCCCTGAGGAGTAGCCGCACCATAAGAGCCGTTACCGCCCCTTGCGTAGAGTATAAAGGAAGATGTGGTATCGGCATAGGTATTCGGCGCGGCGGCGTAGGCAATCGCTTCAACGGAATTCACGGTATAGCGGATTTCCCACGTTGTATAGTCCTCCGCAAGCACACGGTATTGCTCTGCCGCCGCTTCGGGAAGTGTAGCAATGTCGATGCCGGGGAAGCTGTGATCCACAATCTTGACGGAGAGGATATCCTCCACCTCCGTCAATGCCTCTATAGTGGAATAAACCGGTTCGACGATGGCCGTTTCTTTTGTTTCGGGTTCATTTTTCTCCGTGCCGACAGACTCGGTTACGGGAGAGTAAGTTGTTTCCTCCGGGATGTCCGTTGTGGCCTTTCCGCAGGCTGTCAGCGCAAACAGACAAACTACAAAGAAAGTGCATATCCGTTTCATATAAATACTCCTTACGCCTTAACCCCGGCACGTTCCCTTGCGAAGGAGAGCATCAGCTTCAGTCGGTTTTCCTGATTTACCGCCGTGGCGCCCGCATCGTAGTCGATGGCAACGATGTTGACCCCGGGGATTTTTTCCTTGATGGGCTTCATCATGCCCTTGCCGCAGATGTGGTTTGGCAGACATCCGAAGGGCTGGGTGCAGACGATGTTCGGTACACCCGAGTCCGCAAGCTCCAGCATTTCCGCGGAAAGGAGCCAGCCTTCACCCATTTTTGTGCCCTTGCCGATGAATCCGTCAATGAGGGACAGGGTGTGGTCAAAAGCGGTCATGGGGCGGAAGGTGCCGTCCTCCTTGATGATGGTGATGAGGTCGCGCTGCTTCTGCAGGAGGAAGTTGAAGGCGAAGCGGTTCACCATGCCGCTTGTTTTCTTGATGCCGTAAAGCTCAGAGTCAACCACGCCGTTGTAAACGCAGTACATGAAGAAGTCGAGAAGTCCCGGTACCACGGTCTCCGCACCTTCGGAAACGAGGAAATCCTCAAGATAATTGTTGCCGAGGGGGGAGTATTTTACATAAATCTCGCCCACAATGCCCACAAGAACGGGTGGACGGGGGGTCACGGGGATCTTCTTGAAATCCTCAATGATGGCGCGGTAGTTTTTCTTTATTTTTTTGTAGTCGAGACGGGAATTGTGCATCTCCTCCGCCAGACGGTTCGTCCATTCCTCCGCCAACCGTGCCGCGTCCCCCTTGTTGTTCTCGTAGGGTCGCACCTGATTCACAAGGAGCATCATCAGATCGCCGTACATGATGGCGTAGATCATTCGGTGCAGCATGGGTACGCTCAGCTCAAATCCGGGGTGCTTCTCAATTCCTGCCAGACTGAAGGAGATAACGGGAACGTACTCCATTCCTGCGTTGATAAGCCCTTTTCTGAGGAGGGATATGTAGTTGGACGCACGACAGCCGCCGCCTGTCTGGAACAGCATGAGTGCAACCTTGTGGGGGTCATACCGTCCGCTTTGCAGGGCTTCCATAAACTGCCCGATACAGAGAATAGCCGGGTAGCAGGTGTCGTTGTGGACGTATTTCAGACCCATTTCGCCTATCTCAGGCCCCCTTGTGTCGAGAATTTCTACATTCAGACCATAGGTCTCCAGAATTTTTGCCACAAGGCGGAAGTGGAGAGGCAGCATATTGGGGATGAGGATGGTGTAATCCTTCTTCATCTCTTTTGTAAACTTAACATAGTCCTTGTTCAATTTGCACCCTCCTTTTCCTCCGTAATGGCGGCAAGCAGGCTTCTCAGTCTGATCTTGACCGCACCCAGATTGGTTATTTCATCAATTTTTATCTGTGTGTAGTATTTGTTTTGGTTTTCAAGGATGCGCTTCACCTCGTCCGTGGTAATGGCATCCACACCGCAGCCGAAGGAGACCAGCTGTACAAGCTCCACATCATCGTTTGCCGCCGCATATTCCGCCGCGCGGTACAGCCTTGCGTGGTATGTCCATTGGTTCAGAACGTGTACGTCCTTGATGTGTGCCAGATGGTAAACGGAGTCCTCCGAAACCACGGCGAATCCGAGAGAGGCTGCCAGACGGTCGATGCCGTGACCGATCTCGGGGTCGATGTGGTAGGGTCTGCCGGCGAGGATCATAATGCGCATACCGTTTTCCCTCGCCCATTTGACGGCACGCTCACCCTCAGCGCGGACTTTGTCCATGTAAGCGTTGTATTCGGTGAAGCCTGCTTCCACTGCCGCTTTCATTTCTTTCGGGGTAATGCCGCAGTCCAGCTCACCGTTCAGTTCTCCGAGAAGCCCCTTCGCTAGTTCTTTTTTGTTGTTTATATTCAAGTAGGGGAACAGGAATTTTCTGCCCTTCAGGGAGTCCATGTTGCCTCGGAGAAGCTCCGAATAGTAGGCAACGACGGGACAGTTGTAGTGATTGTCCGACTCGCGCTCGTTGATGTTCCATGTGAGTCGGGGATAGAAGATGGCGTCTGCGTTTTCCTCAATCAGCAATTCCATGTGACCGTGCATGATCTTAGCCGGGTAGCACGCGGTGTCGGAGGGGATGGAGAAGTGTCCTTTTTCGTAAAGCTGTCTTGATGAAAGCCCCGAGTGGATGACACGGAAGCCGAGATGCTTGAAAATGCCGTACCACAGGGGAAGAAGCTCATACATACCGAGAGCGAGCGGGAGACCGATGGTGCCCCTTGCGCCCTTTTCATCCCCATGGGATTGCATTGCGGTGAGCAGACCTCTCTTATATTCGTGGAGATTGGGCACATCCGCATTGACTACGGTTTTTCCTGCACCCTTTTCGCATTTGTTGCCCGAGATGAACCGTCCCCCGTCGGAGAATGTGTTCACCGTCAGCAGGCACTGGTTGGCGCAGCCCTTGCAGACCGTGGTTTTTGAGGTGTGGGCGAAGTCGGCAAGCTGTTCCTTTGAGATGAAGCCGCTTTCCTTCACCTGCATGGAGTAGAGCGCCGCGCCGTAGGCTCCCATGAGACCTGCGATGGACGGACGGATAACATCCCTGCCGATCTCTCGCTCGAAAGCGCGGAGTACGGCATCGTTGTGGAATGTGCCGCCCTGCACCACGATATTCTGCCCCAACTCGTCGGGGGAGTGAGCACGGATGACCTTGTAGATGGCGTTCTTCACTACGCTGACGGACAGCCCTGCGGAAATATCCGCAACGGTGGCGCCGTCCTTCTGGGACTGCTTTACCTGGGAGTTCATGAATACGGTGCATCGGCTGCCCAGATTCACGGGGGCTTCGGCAAAGAGCCCCTTTTCGGCAAATTCGGCGGCTGTGCAGTGCATGGAGCGCGCGAAGGTCTCGATAAATGAGCCGCATCCCGAGGAGCAGGCTTCGTTTAGCATGATGCTGTCGATGGCGCCGTTTCGGATACGGAAGCACTTGATGTCCTGTCCGCCGATGTCGAGGATGAAGTCTACTTCGGGCTTGAAATACTTTGCCGCAGTGTAGTGAGCGATGGTTTCCACCATGCCGATGTCGCATTTGAATGCGTTTTTGATAAGCTCCTCGCCGTAACCCGTTACCGCAGAGCCTGCAATGGTGATGCGATCGCCTAACAAGCTGTAGATTTTTTCAATCTCGCCTCGAACGATTTCAATGGGGTCGCCCTTGTTGGAGCTGTAATATGTATAGAGAATATCCTTGTTTTCGCTGATGAGCACAAGCTTTGTGGTGGTGCTTCCGCAGTCGATGCCCAGGTATGCCTTGCCGCTGTATGAGGAAATGTCAACGACGGGAACGCTTGCCTTGTCGTGACGGGACTTGAAGGAGGCAAATTCCGCCTCCGAGGCAAAGAGAGGCTCCATGCGCTGAGACGTGGAGGCAACCTTTGCGTTTTTGATGTCCTCGCAGAGTTTGGTAAGGGTGTAGCCCCCTTCCGTTGCGTGGGAAGCATAGAGGGATGCGCCGAGAGCACAGGCGATTCTCGCATATTCGGGGAACAGCGCGTGCTCGTCGTCAAGCTCCAGGGTCTCCTTGAATCGTTCGCGAAGTCCGCGGCAGAAATAGAGAGGGCCGCCGAGGAACATGACCTTGCCTGTGATCTTACGTCCCTGTGCGAGACCTGCGATGGTTTGGTTTACCACAGCCTGATAGATGCTCGCCGCCACATCCGCCTTTGCCGCGCCCTGGTTGAGGAGGGGCTGTACGTCTGTTTTGGCGAATACGCCGCATCGGGAGGCAATGGGGTATATCTTCTTGTGGGAGAGGGAAGCCTCGTCCATCTCGTCGGGGGTCATGTCGAGAAGAGTGGCCATCTGGTCGATGAAAGCTCCCGTACCGCCTGCACAGGTGCCGTTCATGCGCTCATCTGTGCCGCCTTCGAAGAAGATGATCTTAGCATCCTCGCCGCCCAACTCAATGATAGCGGAGGTGTCGGGCTCAATGCTTTTGATGACCTCGCCCGTGGCATAGACCTCCTGAACAAAGGGAATACCTGCGCCGTTTGCAATGCCCAGTCCGGCTGAACCGGAAATTGCGGCGGTGAAGTGTGCGGTGCCGATGACGGGAGCTGCCTCGGTGAGCATTTCCAGGACTTTATTACGTATTTCGGAGAAATGGCGTTCGTATCGCTGATGAACGATCTCTCCGTTTCGGATAATAACCAGTTTTGCGGTGGTGGAGCCCACGTCAATACCGAGGGACAGACCGCTTTCTGTTTCGTGATTCAGTATCATAGTTCTCCATTTATTACTGTTATTAAACATTTATCGTCATTATATTATTATACAACAAATATATCGACAGGTCAAAGGGTTTTTTTGAATTTTTATGGGTTTGGGGGATTTTTTTGCGGATGCGGCTTTTTTGCGGAAAGCTCCTTTTATTATATTGTAAAGAAGGTCGTTACTATGTATGACAATATTGGAAGTGAAATAAAAGGATTGGCAAAGGGCTTTATATTTTTTGAAAGATAAATTCGACTTCGTGATAATTAACAAGGAACAATATGAAAAATGTGTACTGACATCATAGGTAAGCTCTGACATAACAACCTCCCCCATACTTTGCCGAAACGGCAGTGCATGGGGGAGATTTCATATATTCCCTTATTTCAGCATATCCTCCGACGTGTAGGGAGCCAGAGTCAGCCTTACGAAAAAGCCTTTGTCGTGGCGGCAGACAGGGCATGCCTCAGGGACTTCGGTGCCTTCGTAAATGTAGCCGCAGTTCAGGCACATCCACTTGCACGACATATCCGACACAAACAGCTTGTTCTGCTCCAGAAGATCGGCATAGGCGGCAAAGCGGTCTCCGTGGGTCTTTTCAATTTCCGCAATATTGCCGAAGGATGCCGCTACTGCCGTGAAGCCTTCCTCCCTTGCGATCTGTGCGAATTTGGGGTAGGCATCGGCATATTCCTCATATTCGTTGTGATGGGCGGAACGGAGCAGTCCGACAAGGGATGCGTTGATGTCAATGGGGAAGCCTCCGTCTATATGGATCGTCTCCCCGGCGAGCTCGCTCAGGTGGTCGTAGAAAATTTCCGCGTGCTCCTTCTCCTGATTTGCCGTGAAGGTGAAGACCATGTCAAGAATGTGGAGGTTTTGCTCTCTTGCCTGTTCTGCGGCGAGGGTATAGCGGTTTCTCGCCTGACTCTCTCCCGCAAAGGCGCGCATGAGGTTGATCTTTGTTTGGCTGTTTGCAAAATCCATGGGTGTGTTATCCTTTCTGCTTTTTGAAAAACTTTCTGCCCATAGTATTTGCGCGGAAAGGGTGTATCATACATAAAATAACGATACGGGGGAAATAATTATGATGTTTTCATATAGATTTCTTTTTTTGTCTATTGCAATTTCAAAAATTTATGGTATACTAAAGAAAAAATGCTAAATACATGGAGGTATTTTATATGGAAAATAAGAACAGCACTTTAAAGGCACTGTTTATCACGATCGGCGCTATCGTATGCGTAGGCACCGCTGTGGCTCTGCTTTACACCTTCTTCAAAAAGCACTTCAAGGTTACATTCGCCTGCGACGGATGCGATGACTGTGACTGCGAATGTTGCGAAGGATTTGACGATGATATCGAAAACTATGAGCCCATCTGCTGCACCTGCGACGATGAGGACGACTGCACCTGCTGCGAGGTTGCTGCAGAATAATTTCAACAAAAAAAGAAGCTGTTTGAATGCAGCTTCTTTTTTTGTTTTTGAGGGTATTTCCTCTTTTACTTTGTCATTTTCTCCTGCTTAACCTTGTGGTCGATCACATGACGGGATGCAAGCTCTGTCATAACATCGTTGATGCTGATTCCCATTTCCACCATGAGCACCAGCACATGATAAATAAGGTCTGCGATCTCGTAGATAGTCTCCTTCTTATCGTCAGCCTTGCCTGCAATGATGACCTCGGTGGATTCCTCGCCCACCTTTTTGAGGATCTTGTCAATGCCTTTGTTGAACAGGTATGTGGTGTAGGACCCCTCCTGCGGTTCGGTCTTTCTGCCCTCGATGAGCTGCATAAGGCCTCTCATGGAGAAATCGTTCAGCTCGTCGCTGATGAAAATATCCTCATTGAAGCAGGACTCGGCACCTGTGTGGCAGGCAGGTCCGTCTTTCTTTACAAGAACGGTCAGCGCATCGCAGTCGCAGTCGGTGGTGATTTTGATGATATGCTGGTAATTGCCGGAGGTCTCGCCCTTTCTCCACAGTTCCTGTCTTGAACGGGACCAGAAGCAGGTTTTTCCCTCCTTCATGGAGATCTCAAGGCTTTCCTTGTTCATATAAGCCAGGGTCAGAACTTCCCTTGTCAGATAATCCACCACAATGGCAGGGATGAGTCCGTCTGCGTTGAATTTCAGCTTTTCTATATTGCTCATTTTTGTCTCCTCATATATATACATGGATTTTTTTGTCAGTTTGCGGCGCCAAGCTCAACAAGCTCGGGGCTGAGGGGGATATCATCAAAGCACAGCTCATCGGGATGGGCTTCGTGTATCTTCTGCATTACATGACACATGGTCACGCAATCGCAGAGTTGTGTCGGTGCATTGCCGATTGAGCCGTCGGTGATGGCACCTGCTCGGCGGAATGCGGGCTCAAACTTAGGGTAATGTGCCGAAACATCACTGCATCCCTCTGCCATGTGTCCGCGGAGAGGTCTGTTGATTATTTCTCCCGATCTCAGGCGTATCGTGGTGGGGAAGGGCTCCTTTGACAGGCGGTTCGGAACATCCATCCGTTCTTCGCAGGAATGGAGATAGGTGTTTCGGTTGTGACCCACACCCACAAGGAGAACTTTGCCGCCCATTTCGTAAAGCTTGCCGTAGCATCCGCGCTCGGAGGTGAAGGTGTCGATCATGACTTCCCCTGCAATGTATGCCTCCGCACCCTTGCCGAATGCTGCCACGGAATGGGTGGCATGGAGGGAACGATGTGCCCTCGGGTGAACAGCGGCGATGGATGGAATGAGACCGATACAGGTGTAGTCGGAGTCCATTTCCATGGTGGGGCCGCGGTAGTTTTTGTCAAATGCTCTTGCCCATGTGTGGGTGGGGACAATGAGAAGCCCGTCCTTGGCGAAATAGTCGATCATGGCGTCAAGAAAACCCTCGGCACCGCCTTCCACATCCCCTATGGCTTTCATGGAAGTGTGCATGATGACGGTATCGGTGGGCTTCACACCCATTTCGCGAAGGTTTGTGTGGATATCTGCTTTCGTGAACACCGGTATACCTCGTTATTGTTCCATCAGATGCTCGATAAGGATCTTCAGCCCCATAAGAATGAGGACGATACCCCCGGCAAGCTCTGCTTTTGATTTGTATTTTGCGCCGAATATGTTGCCTATCTTTACCCCTGCTGCGGAGCAAGCGAAGGTGATGATTCCGATAAGGGAAACAGCAAGGACGATATCCACCTTGAGGAAAGCGAAGGTCACACCAACCGCCAGCGCGTCAATGGAGGTGGCGACGGCGAGGGGGAGCATTGCCTTGCAGCAGAAGGAAGCGTTGACGGATTCTTCCTCTCCGGAGAGGGCTTCGCGGATCATGTTTCCGCCGATGAGACCGAGGAGAATGAACGCGATCCAGTGGTCAACAGCGGTGATGTATTGCTCAAACTGCTTTCCGAGAAGATAGCCGATGGCAGGCATGAGAGCCTGGAATCCGCCGAACCACAGTCCTGTGACGGCAAGATCGCGCTTGCGGACGGTTTTGTTTGACAGTCCCTTGCAGACCGCAACAGCGAAGGCATCCATGGACAGCCCCACGGCAATAATGAATAATTCGACGATTCCCATATCGGGCTCCTTTTTTGACTGTATCCTTTAAATTATAGCACTATTGCTGTTTATTGTCAATATGGAAGATGGATGGTTTTTTCTCCGATGTGGTGTGAAAAAACGGACACATCATTGAGAACGTTTTCTCCGATGTGTCCGTTTTGTTTTGAGTGGAATTAACTCTTACTTTTCTGCTTCCTCAAGCGCCCTCATCAGATAGGAGTGTACATTATAAACCATATCATCGTCGCGAGTGAAGGTGACGGTGCTCGTGACAATGTGGCTGACCAGCTCATCAGTATATTCCTCCCCGTATGCTTCCTCCAGCATGGTGAGCAGCTGATATTCTTCAATGCCGTCTCTCATGTTGAGCAGACGAATGGAGGGGATGGGGTCAAGCTGACCGTAAGCGGAACCGGGGTAAATCAGAATACCGTCGCCGGGTCCTGTACTCGAGAAAGGACAGCGGAGGGTGTAGGTATTGTTGCCCACCGCATTATAGTAGGAAACGTTCCAATAGAGGAAGCCTGTTCCGTTCAGCATATAGGTGGACCAGAACATGGTACGTCCTTCCGTACCGTCGCTGAAGAGGAAGATATTCTGATACGGCGCATAGTACTGCGGCTCACAGGCAACATAGTTCCAGAGCTCGTCCCCCTTAGAACGGAAGCCTTCCAGTCTGGTCTGCAGTTCACCGAAAAGCGCATTCTGCTGTGCGTCCTGCATATACCGTTCATCGGTTATTACGGGTTCGAGTTCGGCGGGTGTGGCTCCCGTGAAAACGTATGTCCATACATTGACATAATCGGAGAAGAATCCTACCGAATCATTTTTGAGGCGCGCTGCATATTGTACTGCCCAATCGGGAGCGGTGTCAAGTGCAGCAAAACTGTTGAAGTCAAAGTCGGTGAGGTTCATGGTTCGCTCGAAGGGAATAAGGAGCCTGTAATCCTTCCACCCCCAGACATTCTTCAGCTGATCGGCTTCCTTTCCGACAGCAAGAATACTGAGAAGTCCCGTATCGTCATACACGGTTTCCGAGACTCCGTCGGGCCAGGTGATGGAACGCCACCCTCTGGGAACACCCGGTTCATCCTGCCCGTAGTAGAACATCTTCTCCGCAAGGATGGGATTGTTTTTCAAGGAATCGTACTGGTTCTTTGTCATCACACGAAGGGATGTGACACGGGGATTCTCAAACCATTCCAGCCCCATAGTATTCATAAAACCGACCCCGCTTGACAAAGTCATGCGGTTCTTTAAGAAGAAGTTGGCGATGGCACGGACGATATCCGTCGAGCTGTATTGGGTCATATCCGGATGGTTTTTGTAGTGGTGCTGATAAACGCTGTTGATATCCCACAGATTGAAGACGGTATCGAGGGCTGTCTCATCCGACAGCGTCACATCATACACATAAGTGTACACCTTTGCCATCTTAATGCACTTTCCCGTATCGGCATCATAAACCTCCACGGTGGCAGAATATGCTCCGGGTGTGGTGTCCTTTTTGGTTTCCGCCTGCAGCACGAAGCCTCTGATCGAGTCACGGAAGGGATAGTTCTCAAGGTCATTAGGATTCGCGGAGAAAGGACCGAGACAGATATAGGGACCGTCTGCAATGGTAAGTCCCGCACCGTTGCCAAACACACCGGGCTCCGTTCTCGTGGAAAAAGACACATAGGAATCATACGGCACGACTGCATCGGGATACACAAGCTCTTTGGAATAGCCCAAATAAGGAAGGTAGGCATCCTCTATGTAAAACTCCACCCCAACCTCGGTGTTCAGCTTCTCACCGCTGCTGTTTTCAAAGTCGGAAACCTTGATCTCCACTTTTTTCGGGGTTGGCGAATAGAGGAAGAACTGACATCCTTCTATCTCATTCTTGCCCATCTGAATGGTATAACTTGTACTGCCCGAATCCTTGTCCGAGGTGTCATAACGTGCGACTTTTTCGGTGAGGTGGTCGAACCAAAGCTTCACAGACTTGTCATCATGAGGGGCGGTAACAGACTCGTGACGGGAGATGGGGTCGTAGGGGGACATATCCATATCCGAGTCTTTTCCAAGCTCGTATTTCTCCAGCATTTCGGGATAGGATTTGCTGATCTCCAGACGCTCGAAGCAGTAAACCGTATTGTCGGTCTTATCCTTCAGGAAGAAATGGATCGCATCCCCGCTTGAGAAACTGTCCATCGAGAACTGGGCGCTAATGCCCGTGGCGTTGGAGAAGCCTTCAGCCTGCGCGGCCGCGTACACTGCGGGTTCACGCACAAAGGCAGAGATGTCCCTTGTGCTGTATTGGATGGGATTGTCAGTACCGATACGCCATGCGAGCTCGAAGTCGGAAAAATCCAGGCCGACCCAGCCAAGGAAATAGAACAGTCCCATGTGTTCATTCACCGTGACCTTGCTGTTTTCTATGGATGTGTTGTAATTAGCTCCGGAAGCCACACTCTGAAAGGCATCCAGCCGTATAGCGCCAACTTTGCCGTCGGATTTGTCCCAGCGGATGTTGCCGCAGTCACACAAATCGGGGTTGACAACCTCTTGCTCCCAACCCCATTCGATGGGATATTTGTCTGGAAGCATACTGTGGCAGAACAACACACGGGCATCGCGGATGTCGAGACTTCCGTCTTTCTGAAAGTCAAGGGTGCCGGGATAGTCCACAGGATAGAACTCGGGAAGCATACTGTATCGGAACAGGGTAATGGCATCGTCGATGTCCACGGCACCGCTACCGTCGATGTCACCTAACACACGGTCGGTCTTTGCCTCTGCATGGAGGGCGGTATTGTCACCGTCTGCACCGATGCCTGTTGCGGCAGAGAGCATAGTCAGAGCGGCCATGAAAATAGAAAGAATCTTCTTTTTCAAACCGGTATTCCTTTCTTTTTCAAAAAAATCAGATACGGCACAAGGAAATATTTCAAAATGATATGTCTACTTTGTGCATATACCCATTATATATCAACTTTCTTCCGAATGTCAAGGGATTATCCATAGTATGTCAAAAAAACCGTGGGAGGGTTTTATTCGGGTGAGGAGGAGGCCGCAAAAAGGACACATTACCCTTGTATCGAGGTAACGTGTCCTTTTGTGTTGTTTTACTTTTCTGCTTCCTCAAGCGCCCTCAGCAGATAGGAGTGCACATTATAAACCCTATCATCGTCGCGAGTGAAGGTGACAGTGCTCGTGACAATGTGGCTGACCAGCTCATCAGTATATTCCTTCCCATATGCTTCCTCCAGCATGGTAAGCATCTGATATTCTTCAATGCCGTCTCTCATGTTGAGCAGGCGGATGGAGGGGATGGGGTCAAGCTGACCGTAGGCGGAACCCGGGTAGACCAGAATACCGTCGCCGGGGCCCGTTTTTGAGAAGGGACAGCGCATGGTGAGGGTGTTGTTGCCTGTTGCATCATAGTAGGAAACGTGCCAGTAGAGGAAGCCCGTTCCGCCGAGCATATAGGTAGTCCAGAACATGGTGCGCCCTTCGGTGCCGTCGTTGAAAAGGAGGATATTCTGATAAGGGGATGTGTAGGGCGGATTGCAGGAGACATAGTGCCAGAGCTCGTCACCGTTGGAACGGTATTCTTCCATGCGTTCCCCGAATTCGCCGTGGATGCTGTCCTGAGAGGTGCTTTGCATATATTGTTCGCCATATACCGCAGGAGCAAGATCCTTCGGCGTGTCACCTGTGTAATTCGGGGTCCAGATGTTGACATAATTTGCCATATATTCAATGGAATCCCGTTCACCGCGTACCGCATATCTGTTGTACCATGCAGGGAACTTGGTGGTTTTATCAACGAGGCTGAAATCAAAGGTGGTGAAATCCATGATTCTTTCAAAGGGAACAAGGAGTCTGTAATCCTTCCAGCCCCAAAGGATCTTCAGCATATCGGCCTCTCGTCGGGTGGCAAGAACGCTCAGAAGTCCCGTGTTGTCGTAAACCGTTTCGGTGGTTCCGTCGGGCCATGTGATAGGACGCCATCCTCGGGGAACACAGGGCTCATCCTGTCCGTAGTAGAACAGTTTATCCGCAAGAAGGGGATTGTTTTTGACCGAATCGAACTGCTTTCTTGTTAGCACGCGAAGGGATGTGACACGGGGATTCTCGAACCAATCTGTGCCCATAGTATTAAAGAAAGATATTCCTCCCGTCAGTGTAATGCGGTGCTCAAGGAAGAAGTCTGCGGCGGCACGGACGATCTCCGCTTCACTGTGTCGGGTCATTTGGGGGTTGTTGTTATAGTGGTGCTGGTAAATGCTGTTGATATCCCAAAGATTGAAGGCGGTATCGAGGGCTGTCTCGTCCGACAAAGTCACATCGTACACATAGGTGTACACATTTGCCGTTTTGATGCACCTTCCTGTGTCGGCATCAAATATCTCGACGGTTGCCCGATAGGTGCCGGGGGTGGTGTCCTTTGCGGTTTCCGCCTGCAGCACAAAGCCTCTGACCGATTCGCGGAAGGGGTAGGTTTCGTGATCGGTTGCGGAGCCTGAGAATGGACCGAGGCAGACATAGGGACCGTATTTGAGATAGAGGTCCGTGCCGTTTCCGTATACACCGTGCTCCGATGAAGTGGAGTATGCCACATAGGAATCATAGGGGATAATCGCGTCGGGATACACAAGCTCGGCGGAATATCCTTGAAGGGCGAGATACTGATCTTCTATGTAATATTCAACGCCAAGCTCGGTGGGAAGGGTCTCTCCCTTGTCGTTCTCAAAGTCGGAGACCTCGATTTGGACTTTTCGCGGTGTGGGCGAGTACAGGAAAAACTGACAGCCCTCCGTTTCGTTCTTTCCCATCTGGATGGTATAGCTTGTGCTGCCGTTATACTTGCCCGACACATCGTACCGCGCCACCTTTTCGGTGATATGGTCAAACCAGAGCTTGAAGTCGGCATCATCATCGGGAGCGACCACAGGCTCGTGATATTCGACGGGGTCGTAGGCGGACATATCCATGGTCGAGCTTTGCCCGGGGGCGTATTTCTCGTATAATTCGGGATAGGCGGGAGAGGCTATGTTTATTTTCAGAGGGAGGAAGCAGCAGACCTCGCCCGTGGCCTTATCCTTCAGGAGGAGATGAACCACATCTCCGCTTCTGAAATCGTCCATATCGAAGTAGCAGCTGAATCCCACTGGGTTGGCGAAGCCCTCTGCCCGTGCGGTTTCATATTCCGAAGGCGTACAATTCACGACTGTGGCGTTCCAGGTGCGGTATTTCACAGGGTTGTAGGTGCCGACGCGCAAGGCAAGTTCAAAATCGGAAATATTCACGCCGACCCAGCCGCGGATTTCAAATGTTCCCCTGCGTTCATCTACGGTGATAGTCCAATCCTTTGCCGAGGCGCGATAAATCATCTTGGAGTCCTGATGCCGCACACCGTCCAGCCTCGGAACACCGATTTTTCCGAGGGATTTGTCCCGTCGAATATTGCCGCAGCTGCATCGGATTTGTGGGCCGCCTTCGATAGTATCCCCCCATTCGATGGGATATTGGTCGGGGAGCATACTGTGCTGGAAAAGCAGCAGGGCATCGCTGATGTCGAGGTTTCCGTCTGTGTATATGTCCAGCATTCCGGGATAATCTATGGGGTATTGCTCGGGAAGAATACTGTGCTGAAACAGGAGCAGGGCGTCGTCTATGTTTACCGTGCCGTCAGCGTTCATATCTCCGAGAATACGGTCGGTTTCGGCCTCTGAACGGATTGCAGAAGATTCACCGCCGTTTGCACCGACTGCCGCGGCAAGGGAGAAAGCCATCAGAACGGCAAGAAACAGGCGGAAGATCTGTTTTCTCATTTTTGTGTTCCTTTGAGATGTTTTTCTGAATGAAGCTGTATTATAATATAGCGTAAAAGGAAATCGTTAAAAACAATCAGACACATCATGGGAGAAGAACCCTGAGATGATGTGTCTTTTTTGCGTTATCATTTGTTCTCAAACAGCCGCCATACTTCAACTTCGAGAGCATTGGCGAGGGCGAATACAACATCAAGGGAAACGGCACATTCGGCAGTTTCGATTCTGCTCATATGCGTGCGGCTGATGTCCACCATCTCCGCCAGCTTCTCCTGGGACAGCCCGCGAAGTTTTCTGTAAAGTGAGATGTTTAATCCCAATCTTCTGTATTGCTCTATATGGATTTTTTGCATGATAATTCTCTTTCTCGTTACATTTGTTACATCACAAGTATTATATTATATCTGACAAGTTAATTCTATCACATAAGAAGTTATTTTTTCCACTTGACAAGTTGAATTTATTGTGATATAATGATGACAAATCATAAATGCAAACGAAATGAGGTCTTCCGGGATGAAAAACATGATAGAGGAGCTGTGGTATGGCAATCTCCGTCCGAGTGAGCGTGTTATCAGAGGGGGAAGCGAGTATGACGGCTTGCGTAAAGACCTCTCGGAACGTCTGGACGAAATTTCCCCCCTTCTATCAGAAAATGCACAGGCAAAATTCGAGGAGATCATAAACGGGCTCGGTCATATGACCGCACTATCGGAAGCGGATGCCTTTGTGCAGGGCTTCCGCATGGGGGCGAAGCTTATCATGGATATGATGGGTGAGTATGAGGGGCAATTTGAGCAGGTGTGAGAAATAAATACAGTATAAAAGCTGAAAATGCGAGGGAACCTCTTTTCGGGAAGCAGCCCTCGCATAATTATTTGTGTTGAAAATTTCGCAAGCCTTTTCGCCGCCTGCCTCAGTGTATTTGTTAATTGGGGAGGTTCACTCAAAATCCGCGCCGCACCAGCTGCACTTCCGCGGAGTTGTGTCATAGGGATCTGCCGCATCGTCCTTGAGAAAAATGCCGCAGACGGGGCAGAGCATCTTTTCGGTTTCGGGCAGCGGAACCTTGACGGGGTACCTCAGCCCCTTCAGCACCAGAACACGGTCGCCGTATTTGTAGTAGCAGTTGTCACCGCGGACATTGTGTTCATTATAAACGATGGTCTCCCTCTCTCCATTGTCCCCGTGGAAGGTGACGGAAACCACCTCGCGTTCATATGCCCTCGCAACGGTTCTTCCCCTTCTCATGACGGCTCCCTGCACAACCTTCAGGTCTTCCGTATATTTGACTTGCCCCACGTTGGCGTAGAAGGTCTTTGCGAAAAGAATACGGTGTACCCTGAAGGGGCGAAAAAAGGGAAGGGCAAGGAGAATGAGATAAACAAAGGTGTCGGCACCGAGCATGGGGCGATTCATGGTGACTGTCATGTAACCCCAGCCTCCCATGACCGCGGCATACCACAGCGCGAGGAGCGCCCATGCTTTGATGAGCTTACGTCTGCATAAAGCCCTGAGCTTTCGTTCTTCTCTCGGGTGGAAGGTGGATTTGTCAAAGAATGTACTCACCGTAGTGCCTCCTGCATTGTTTGAATGTATTCTTGTGCTTATTATAAGCATATTTGTTTGAGATGTCAAGTTCCGCGCAGGATGTTTCGGTGAAACCGTTACAATTTTTGTTATTGTGATTGACAAACGCGAATATTTTGTGGTAATATGGGAGTATCAAACACTCGACACGATCATCGGATTTGCAAGGAGGCATATATGATTACTCTGCAGAAAAAGCCCGGTCGGGACTTCAAGATTCTCAATCTCACCGACCCCCAGCTCGGCACGGACGAATGGGCACAGGGACACAAGAACCGCGCCATTCTTATCCACACTCTCACAGAACTGGTGAAGGCGGAGGATCCCGACCTTATTACCATCACCGGAGACCTTGCGTGGGCAGGGCACGATGAAGCCTACGATGCTCTGGCAGACCTTCTCGACAGCTTCGGCAGACCATGGGCTCCCGTGTGGGGCAATCACGACAATCAGGGCGGTGCCGAATCCGTTGACGCTGTGGCGACCCGATACCTGAACCATCCCCTCTGCGTTTACGAAAAGGGCGATCCTGCCCTTGGAAACGGCAACTATGTCATCGCCATTGAAGAAAACGGCAGGGTCGTGGAAGGTATTATTATGATGGACTCCCACGACAGTATGCTTTATACCGCAGCCGACGGCACGGAATCCGAGGAATGGGCAAAGCTCATCCCTGAACAGCTTGTTTGGTATCGAGAACAGGTCGAAATGCTCGAGGGTCTTGGCTGCCGTGACACGACATTGATGATGCACATTCCGATCTATGCCTACCGTCAGGCATGGGAAGCCGCTTGCAATCCCGCAACGGATCCTGCATCCGTAAAGCCGGAGAACAGCGCAGATCCCGCAAACTGGAACGAGGGCTACACCGATTCCTACGGCGTCAAGTACGAGGGAATCTGCAGCTATCCTGCCGACGAGGGAATGTTCGATCTGATGAGGGAGCTCGGTTCCACGAAGCACATCTTCTGCGGACACGATCATGTGAACAATTACGTTGTCAATTATAAGGGAGTGAAGTTCATTTACAGCCTCAAGACAGGTGCCGGATGCTACTGGAATCCCATCCTGAACGGCGGCACCGTACTTCGGGTTACGGAAAACGGCGTAGCAGAAGTATGGCATCGGTATGTGGATGTGGGGGCGTTGGCTCGATAATATTATAATTGGATAGGATAAATCGGATAAATCAGAAAAAAACAAGGCGAGGGTTCACTTTAATCGGTGAAAGACCATCGCCTTGGGTTGTTTAGGGGGACTATTTATTGTTTAGAAGCCTTTTCAATCGTGGTATAACAGTTCCTCTAAGCTAATATTTAAAACTTCTGCTATAACCACTAACTCAATATCAATAACAAAACGCTTTCCGGCTTCTATGCGTTGAACAGCATTTTTATCTACATCCAGACCATGCAATTGGAGACGATCCGCTAATTCTCTTTGAGACAGCTTCATATCAATTCTCTTTTGAGCAATAATCTTTCCGCACAGATTATTGCGCCCATCCTTAGTCTTGTTTATAAACATTTTTTCTCCGATTTTGACATTCAGTGCTTGACAATATTGATATTATAGTGTATAATAAAGGCAATTATGACATTCACTAAATGTTGTTTTTGGGAGATATAATTGATTGATAAGATTATTTGGTTGGGTGTTTCATAAAAGAGGAATCAAATAAAACACAATAGAATTTGACAAAAAACAAAGGCGAGGCTTGCCGTGAAAGCTCCTCACCTTATATTTGTTTATGTAGCGATATATGTTGTGGAAAAAATTCTATCATATCATTTTTACATCAAGGGGCGTGTTTGAGTTTTTAGCACATTCAATCATGGATTTTGTGCCTTTGCTTTTGCCATCCCAAAAACAGATAATATAGTCGCTGACTTCTGCCATTTGTTTGTTCCGTATTGGTCCTGCTTTCCGTCCGTATTTCTTCCAATCGGCAGGATGTTTTTCAATTTCAAATCCGTTTTCTTCTGCATATCTTTCTCCGATGGAATCTGCACCACTTGCACATCCGGAAACGATAACTATGTTGTTCTCTTTTCTAATAACAGACAGACGAAAATCAAGATATTGTTTGGCCTCGCAGTAATCGTTGTAATCTCTGCATCCGGCAATTACAATTCTTTTTACGGGCAAATTTTTACTAAACATTTACATACCTCGATAAAAAAGCACACCCCGAAGAGTGTGCCGAAAAAGTGTTTCCCTCGGTTAGACTACCACATCACACCGATATATCCACAAAGGGAAAAAGAGAGAACACCTTTTACCAAGGTATTATTCTCCCTATGTGGATAGTTTACTATCGGAGTATTAAAATGTGATGTGGTAAATTTATTATACCACGGATTATGGTAATTTGCAACCGTTATAAATAAAAAAACAAGGGTTGAGGTTAAACAATTTTAAACCTTGCCCGTTCCCTTGACTTTCACACGATATCATGCTATAATGGGGCAAAACATCAACATCAATGAGAGGTACCTATGCAGCAGTTAATGATGCTCAAACTGATGGGTGGAGTAAAGCCCTATCCCGTTCACGAGGATTATTGTATCCGAAATATCCGCCTGCTTGAAAACGGTAAAGAAGACCCCAAGGAGATCGAAGCCTGGGTAAATGTATGCCGACTCGATGACGGCGGAATCAAGGAGATCTATGAAAAATCCATCACAAAGACCCCTTGCTTAGTCCCTGCCACAGATGTGTTCTTCGCCTGTGAAAAAGCAACGGATCGACCCGTAGCCACACTGACTGCCCATCTCGATGACCGGGGAGACGGTTGGATCCACATGGTAGGCTCTCTTCCAGAAGTCAGAGGAAAGAAGCTCGGTCACGCCATGCTGGCAAGCGGCCTTGAACGTTTGGCAAAAGCAGGCGTTAGCCGTGTGTGGCTGACCACCGATGATTTTCGCCGTCCGGCTATCAAGAACTATCTCGCCGCGGGATTTTGCCCCGTGATCTGTGAGGATAACTCCTCCGATGCGATACCGATGGACGAGCGTTGGAATGTGCTCCTTGACGAAATGGGTTGGGAAGATCGGACATACCTGACCGAGGACGGGGAGATTTGGAAGAAGTAAATGGATCACATTGTCGGCATAACCGACGAGCGCTGCCCATATTTCAAAATAAAAAGACGGACACATTGCCGCCACAGTATCGTGGTAACAGCGTGTCCGTGATTTTTTTATTTGGTTAAATTACTTACTTGCTTCTTCGATAGCAACAGCAACCGCAACGGTCATACCAACCATGGGGTTGTTGCCGGCTCCTATCAGACCCATCATTTCAACGTGAGCCGGAACGGAGGAGGAACCTGCGAACTGTGCATCGGAGTGCATACGACCCATGGTGTCGGTCATACCGTAGGAAGCGGGACCTGCTGCCATGTTGTCGGGATGGAGTGTACGTCCTGTACCGCCGCCGGATGCAACGGAGAAGTACTGTCTGCCGTTTTCGTTGCACCACTTCTTGTATGTACCT
>SVSU01000012.1 GCA_015064135.1 Oscillospiraceae bacterium | reverse complement strand
CGTGCGGCAGCAAAGAAGGGCTACGGCTTCGATGCATACAACGAAGTATATGTTGACATGATGGAAAAGGGTATTGTTGACCCCACAAAGGTAGCAAGAAGCGCTCTCCAGAATGCGGCATCCGTTGCATCTACCGTGCTCACCACAGAGGCTCTCGTAGTAAACCAGCCCGAACCCGAACCTGCAGCACCCGCAGGCGGCATGGGCGGCGGCATGGGCGGAATGTATTAAGGCGGACAGTATCCGCTTCCGTACTCGGGCGGACAGTGTCCGCTTCCGGACTCGGCACAGCTTTAGCTGAGATTTGAGGCATTCCCACGAGGGTGGCGTTAGTTGAAATTTGGTTTTCGCTGTTTCGTTGGGGCTCCGTCTCACAAATTGAATAAAAAATACTCCCATTCAGGTGAGCAGAGGTTTTCACCTTTCTCAAATGAATGGGAGTTTGTTGTTTTCCAACCGGTATAAAAGTTTTTGCCGGGGGGGATACTTTTTTCAAAAAGTGTCCCCCATTACTGTCCCCCTTCAATATACCCCTTCAAAAACTCCGCCGCCATGCGGTAGCCCTCAAACCCATGCCCCATGAAGGTTTTCACAGCCGCATATGATACGAAGGAGTGGTGACGGAATTCCTCGCGCTCCATGACATTGGAGATATGCACTTCCACGGTGGGGATTCCGACCGCTTTCAGGGCATCGAGGATAGCGACGCTGGTATGAGTGTAGGCGGCAGGATTGATGATGATGCCGTCGAAATTGCCGTATGCCGCCTGAATCTTGTCCACGATATCGCCCTCGTGATTGGACTGGTACAGTTCGCAGTCCACGCCGAGATCGCGGCAGGATTGCTCGATGAATTCGCAAAGGGCGGCGAAGTTTTGGCTTCCGTAAACGATGGGTTCGCGGATCCCCAGCATATTCAGATTGGGGCCGTTGATGACTAAAAATTTCATGGGTTCCTCCTTTATAAACCTAAGAGTTCAAGGATTTTTGCACAATTTCTCTCCACGTTATCGCCGCAGTCGATCTCATGATCCGATGCCGCGCGGTATTTCGGCAGACGTTCGGCGTAAAGCTCGGTGAGGTCACGGCTTTGGGAGATGGGTCTGCCGTCTTTTGCAAGAGATGAGATGTCCCTTTTCAGGAAGAAAACCACGCTGTTCTGGCGAATGGGGTTCACATTTGCCTCAATGGTGGGCGCTCCTCCTCCCGTGGCGATGACGAGACCGCTTTTCTTTGTGATATCCGCGACAACCTCCGATTCCAGCCTGCGGAAGGCGACCTCCCCCTCAGCGGCGAAAATTTCGGGGATAGACCGTCCGGCACGTTCCGTGATAACATCGTCCGTGTCAACGAATTCTCTGCCGAGGGCAGATGCGATATATTTGCCGATGGTGGTTTTTCCCACACCGGGCATTCCCACCAGTATAATATTCATCGTGTCGCGGCGTATCTCCTCCGTGATGCGGTCGATGATGCTGTCCTCTATGGCATTACCCGTAAAATGCTCCGACGCCGCCTTTGCCTGAGCCACAAGCATGGGCAGGCCGTTGGAGAAGGGGACGCCGAGGGATTCCGCATCAAGAAGAAGCTGTGTTTTCGCCGGGTTGTAGATCATATCAAGAACACCCGAGAGATTGGGGAATTTCCTGAGGTCTACGGGGGACACTCCCGTGTTCGGGTACATTCCGACGGGGGTGGTATTGATGAGGACACCGCAGTCTGTGTGGAGGTGGAGATTGTCGTAATTGTTCTCGCCGCTTCGGGAAATGATGACAACCTCCGATGCCCCGAGGTCAGCGGCAACGGTACGCGCTGTCATGGAAGCACCGCCGCTTCCGAGAATGAGAACCTTTTTGCCTCTCATATCAATACCGCTTTTTTTCACGGTATAAGAGAAGCCGTAATAGTCCGTGTTGTCCCCCTTGAGACCGCCGCCGGGCAGATGGGTAATGGTGTTTACTGCGCCTATCCGCTTTGCTTCATCGGAGATCTCTGCAAGATAGGGCATCACGGTCTTTTTGTAGGGGATTGTCACGTTGATGGCATGAAAATCCCCTTTTTCGAGGAACGGTCCCACTTCGCACTCGGTCATTTCAAAGAGATCGTAGTCATAGTCCGCTAATTTTTTGTGTATCTGAGGGGAAAAACTGTGTCCCAGCTTCTCTCCGATGAGTCCGCATTTCAGTTTCATGTCTCCGCCTCCTTGTGATCGAGCATGGCATCACACAAAACGATTGCCAGCGCCGCTTCAAATACGGGAACGGCACGGGGAACCACACATGGGTCATGCCGTCCGCTGATGGTCAGCCGTACATTCTCCATGGTGGATAGGTTTACGCTGTTCTGCTCCTTGCCGATGGAGGGGGTAGGCTTCATGGCGGCACGGAATACAAGGGGCATACCGTTTGTCATGCCGCCCTGAATGCCGCCGCAGTTGTTGGTTGAGGTGCGGACTGTTCTGCCGTCGGTGACAAAGGGATCGTTGTTCTCCGAGCCGCGGAGCATGGATGAGCCGAAGCCGAGACCGAATTCGATGCCCTTTACCGCAGGAATGGAGAACACCATGGCAGAGATCCTTCCCTCCATTCCGTCAAACATATGCTCACCGAGCCCCATGGGGATTCCGACCGCCGCGCATTCTATCACTCCGCCCACGGAATCGCCGTCCATGCGTGCCGCTTCAATGAGTGCGCGCATTTCAGCCTCCGCACCGTCGTCGATGGCAGGAAATTCCTTTTCGGCAACAAGGTCAAAGAGCGCTCGGTCGGGGGAGAGGGGATCGAAGGGGATGTCCTTCACTTCACCGATGGAGGCGATATGCGCACCGATGCGGATGCCCGTGCTCTCAAGGTACTGCAGGCAGATGCCGCCTATGATGCAGAGGGGGGCTGTCAGCCTGCCCGAAAAATGTCCGCCGCCGCGCAGATCCACGGAATCTCCGTATTTCATCCGAGCCGCAAAGTCTGCATGGGAGGGACGGGGAACCTCGGCGAGATTGCTGTAATCTCCCGAGCGCATATTGCTGCTGTATATGACAGCGTGCAGCGTTTCGCCGTTTGTTGATACCTCTTTGTCTGAGATCTCGTCAACACCGGAGAGGAATACGGGAACATCCCCCTCTTTTCGCTGCGTGGAGAATTTGTTTCTTCCCGGCGCTCTGCGTTCCATGAAAGACCGGAGCTTTGTTAAGTCGATTTTGATTCCCTTTGGCACCCCTTCTGCATATACCCCGATCTCAGGGTCATGGGAGCCGCCGTAGATGGATATTTTTATGTTTTTTCCGTATGTGGTCATAGGACCTCCCCATTCAGTTTAATAAGATCGCTGTAAAAATCGGGATAAGATTTTGCCACAGCCTCCGCACCCGTTACCGTCACAGGGGCGGTGCATATTCCTGCCGCAATGGATGCCGCCATGGCGATTCTGTGGTCGTTTGCCGAGTCTGCCGTGCCGCCTGTGAGTGTGCCTTTGCCCGTGATGATGATGGTGTCACCTTCGGAGGATATTTTTCCCCCAAGGCTTCGTATCATGGCGCACACTGTCTCGATTCTGTCACTTTCCTTCAGTCTGAGCCTGCCGCAGCCTGTGATGGCGGTCTTGCCGATGGCTCCTGCGGCGGCGACGGAGAGGATGGGGACGAGATCGGGGATATCCGATGCATCAACGGTGATGCCGTGAAGGGGGACGGCTCGCTTTACGGTTACTGCGTCATTATGGAACGTTACATGGGCACCGAGATCGGCAAGGATAGCCGTTATCCTTCGGTCTCCCTGAATGGAGTCGGGATCCAGCGTTGTGACGGTAATGCCCGCCTCCGAGAAAGCACCTGCGGTCAGCCAGAAAGCGGCATTTGACCAGTCTCCCTCGGTGCATATTTCATGGGGGGAGGTGTAGACGGAGGGGAAAATCGAAAAAGTATTTGGTTCCGTCTCCCTGATATCAACACCGAAGGTTCGGAGGGCGGAAAGAGTCAGGTCAATGTATGGTCGGGACTCCGCTTTTCCTGTAATGATGATACGGCTTTTTTCACCGAGAAGGGGGAGGGCAAACATGAGTCCGCTGATAAACTGAGACGACACGCCGCCGTCGATGGTGTAATCCCCCGACGTGAGGCAACCTCTGCAGCCGAGGGGATTTGTTCCTTGTGGGGCAAGGATGGCACCGTGGGAGATCAATTCTTCATACAGTGGGGAGAGGGGACGGGATGGCAGTCTGCCGTGTCCGAGAAGGGATGCATCGGCACCCAGAGCCAACACTACGGGCAGAAGAAACCGCATGGTGGAGCCCGATTCGCCGCAGTCGATGGTCTGCCCCTTTTTCACCTCGCGGATGGGGGTGACGGTGAAATACTCACCCTCCCTTGTTATATCTGCTCCCAGTGAGGTCAGGCAGGCTGCCGTTGCATCAATATCCGCGTTTGTGGTGGTGCAGCGGATTCGTGTCGGGCGGTCAGCAAGGGCGGCGCAGATCAGGAGTCGGTGGGCATGGGATTTTGAGGCGATGGCAGGAACCGTTCCCGAAAGATTTCCGTTTTTGATGGTTTTTATCATGACTGCAGCCCCTGTTTTATATAGTCAAGTACGGTTTCCACGGGACAGGAGATCAATCTGCTGTCTGCGATGCCGTGGGGGACGACCAGTGTGATGGTACCTCCCTTGCGCTTCTTGTCGGAGAGAGATTTACGGTATATATCCTCCGCCCCATATTCTGTTGAGGTGGGGAGAGCGTTTCGGCGGAGCAGGCCGAGAAGGGATTGGCAGTCCTCGGTGGGGCAAAGTCCCATAGCCGCCGCCGCCCGAGTGATGATTGCCATGCCGATGGCGACTGCTTCTCCGTGCATGACGGAAAAATCGGAAAGGGATTCCACCCCGTGACCGATGGTGTGCCCCAGATTAAGAAGTTGGCGCATTCCCGTATCGAATTCGTCCTCGCCCACGATGGCTGCCTTGTCCTTCACGCACATTTCAATGATGGTCTCAATATTCTCCCGAGGATCGCCTGAGGCCGCAAGCAGTTCAAAAAGGGGACGGTCGCATATCATGCCGTATTTGATGACCTCAGCCATGCCGCAGGCGAAGGTTTCGGGGGGGAGGGTGTCAAGGACGGTGGGATCGCAGAGAACGAGGGAGGGCTGATGGAAGGCGCCCACCAGATTTTTCCCCATGGGGATATCAACCGCGGTTTTTCCGCCTACCGACGAGTCCACGCAGGCAAGCAGAGTGGTTGGAATCTGGATGAAACGGATGCCGCGGAGGAAGCAGGCGGATGCAAAGCCGGCAAGGTCTCCCACAACACCGCCGCCGAGCGCAAAAACCACATCGGAACGGGTGTAGCCGGTCTCTGCAAGATAGGTAATAAGTCGGGTGAAGGAATCGAGATTTTTCGACTCTTCTCCGTGTGGGATAACAAATGAGGTGATGCCCGTGTATCCTGCCCCTTCAAGGGAGGAGACCACTCTCTCGCCGTAAAGGGAGAAAACCGTGTCATCGGAAACGACCGCCGCCTTCACCTTTCCCGTGACGGGGACGGAAAGCTCACCGACGCGGTCAAGGAGCCCTTTTTCAATGAGAATGTCATATTCAGAGGATGCTTCAATGGTGATTTTTTTCATGATACGGTATCACTCCTTGCCTCCGTCGATTTCTTCCTTTGCGATTCTGCCGTCGCGGAGGAGGGCTTCCAGCGTTTCGGCATTATTCTGCTCCAAGGAAGTCTTGTATTCGTTCAGGGAGCAGATAATGGTGTCGATCTCGCGGATCAGACAGTCTCTGTTTTCAAGGAAAAGCTCCGTCCACATTTTTTCGTTGAGCCACGCCACTCTTGTCAGATCTTTGTAGCTGCCTGCGGAAAAGCCTTTGTGCTGCTTTGCGGTGGGGCTTTTTACATATGCGTTTGATACGACATGGGCGAGCTGAGACGTGAAGGCGATTGTCTCGTCGTGTTTTTCTGCCGTGGTGTAGGAGAGCTTTCCGAATCCCATGGGAGCGAGAGTGTCCTTGATACGCTCATAGAGTCGGATGTCATCGTGGACGGCGGTGACTACCACCATAGGCGCATTCCGGAACAGATCAGCCGAGGCGTATTTGTATCCGCTGAACTGAGTTCCTGCCATGGGATGTCCGCCGACGAAGGTATAGCCGTATTTCTCAGCCAGAGCGAAGCCGATCTCGCAGGAGTAGCGTTTTGTGCCGCCCATATCCATAACGAGGGTGGTTTTTGCGATATGGGGAGACATTTTTTCGAGGTATTCCATGCAGGCTGTCGGATAGACAGCAAGAAGCACAGCCTCACACTCACCGATGTTGGTCTCATCCATGCAGTGATCGTATACACCGTCAACGGATGCAAATTCCATGGTGGCGCGGTCGATGTCGTATGCAAAGATCTCGTGCCCTGCCGCTTTGTACGCCTTTGCCAGAGAGCCGCCGATCAGACCTAATCCGAGAATACCGATTTTCATGATGATTACCTCTTTTTATGAGAATATGATTTGTTTCGAGAAGAATGTGCCCTGTAATGAAAAAGATCCACAGTGTTTTAAACTGTGAATCTTTGATAAATATGCTTTTTGTGGCTATATTCATGCACGATTGCAGCAAAAACACTCTTACCTTGTCATTACTTAAAGTAATAAAAGTAAGAGTAAAAATATGCTCTTGCAAACGTGAAGTTTTTCATGGCGGATTCCTCTGATTTTCGAGAGTGAGTTAATAATTACTCACGGGATGTGGATATTTTATCACATACTTTTGGATTTGTCAATATGGTGATGTATATTTTTTCACGTTAATTTTTTATTTTCTTTATCATGCCGATCACCACTTCACAGGCGGCGCCGAGGATGAAGATGAGCCAGGTGAGGTGCCAGCCGCCGAAGGTGAGTCCGATGAGGAAATACAGAACGACGATGGCAAGCCACATAATGCCGTGAAGTTTGCCCGTCAGTTTTTTCATGGGTACGCCCTTGTTGTAGTCAAACAGGATTTTCAGAAGGATGGAGGCGATGGAGGAGGTGAGAAACATGAGCCATGTGAGATGCCATCCCCCGAAGGTGAAGCTGATGAGGAAGTAGGCGGCAACGGTCAGAAGCCACAAAAGCCCCTGAATACTGCTGTGGAGCGAAGAAAGCTTTTTGTTTCTTCTTTTCTCCGATTCGTGGGGAACTTCTTCCTTTTCCGTGGTTTCCGATTCCCCGGGGAGAGAACGGAGCATCTCCTCGATTTTCTCAATATCCCGGAGAAGCTCGCGGTATACCTCCGCTTCCGACTGTCCTTCGGCGATTCGTTTGTTGTATTCCTCCGTGACGGTTTCAAAAAGGGAAGGGGACTGTTTCGCCGCTTGTGCATCATCCGCACTGCCCGGTTTTTTAAAATCTTTTTCAGAGCTGAAATTTATTTCAGAGCTGAATTTTATTTCAGAGCTGTTTGCCATGTGAAGCCTCTTTCATCGGTTAATATAAAAATTATACCACACAACCGCCGCATTTTCAAGTAAAATGACATATTTACAAAAATTTCGTTTCCATACCCCTACCCATCGGGGGATAATCGTGATATAATAGTATCATATATTATGATGAAACGGAGCATTTGTGTGATAAACTTTATTACGGGCAGATGCGGAACGGGAAAGAGCACGGAGATCCTTCGGCGGATCGAAAACACGCTTTGTGAGACGAGCCGTGACGTGCTTCTCATTGTTCCCGAGCAGCAGACGGTGGTTTGGGAGACACGGATTGCAGAGGTCATTCCCGAAAGGATGGCGCTTCGCGTTGAGGTCACCAATTTTACCCGACTGGCAAACGCTGTGTTCCGTCAGTACGGCGGTCTTGCGTCAGAGCGCTGTGACGACGGAGGACGTGCTCTCATTCTCTGGCGCGCCATGCTGTCGGTCTGGGACGGGCTTTCGGTTTACAACAAGGGAATAGACGGCAGGGAGGACAAAAACATCCCCACACTGATGGCGGCGGTGGGCGAGATGAAGCAGAACGGTGTCACTCCCTTGAAATTGGAGGAAGCGGCTTATGAGTTGGAGCAGACCGAGGGCGAATCGGAGCTTACACGGCGGCTTTGTGACCTTTCGCTGATCTTTTCCGCATATGAGGAGCTGCTTCACGAGGAATACTGCGACAAGCATGATATCATGAACTCCCTTTGTGAGATCCTGGAGGGGGAGGGGAAGCAGTATTTTGAAGGCAAGGCTTGTTTCCTTGATTCCTTCTTTTCCCTGACCATGCACCAGAAGCGGATTGTGCGCTGTATGATGGCTCACAGTGCCGAGACAACCATAACATTTTCCCTGGGTGCGGAGGACTGTGGGGAAGTGCAGTTTGGGGAGATCAGAGAATACTATGATGCCATGGTTCGGCTGGCAGGTGAGATTCTCGGGGAAGGCTCCCGTGACCTTCAGATTATTCAACTGAAAAAAGATCTTCGCCATAGAGAGGGAAGCCCCCTTTTCGCCGTCGAGAAGGACTTGTTCGGCTTTTCCGACGCTTCCCGTATTTCCCTTGAGGAAGGGGAGAAGATATCCGATTCCGTAAGGGTCATCAAGTGTGCGGACCCCTATGAGGAGGCAGAGCTGTGTGCATCCCTTATCGAAAAGCTGGTGCGCGGCGGATGCAGGTATTCGGACATCGGCGTTGTGGCACGCAATATGAGCAGTCGGTGCGGTATCATTGACACGGCACTCAGGCGGCATGGAATCCCCTGTTTTATTTCGGAGCGCAGTGCGTTGGCGGAAGATCCTGCCATCAGGCTGCTTACCTCCCTCCTTGATATTCGTGCAAACGGATGGCAGAGGAAGGACGTGATCCGCATGATCAAAACGGGACTCACGCCCCTTCTTGATTACGAATGCGATCTTCTCGAGGAATATACTGCCACATGGAATCTGAGGGGCAAGCGGCTTTTTGCTGAGGTTGACGAGTGGACCATGAACCCCGAGGGGTACAGACGGGAGGTAAGCCCATGGGGGGAAGAAATCCTCCGTATCGTCAACGGAGCAAGGGAGAAGCTGTTTCCTGCAGTGCTAAGATTTTGCCGATTGTTTGATGAGGATGCCCCCGACCGCAGTGCGGATGTTCCGAAAAACGAAGCCCCCGTCCGAATGATTGCAGAGGGGCTGATGAGGTTTGCCCTTGATATGGGGCTTTATCAATCTCTCGTGAAGCGCGGAGGGGAGCTTGCGGCAGACGGATATGACAGGGAGGCGGCTGAGACCGGGCAGATCTGGAAAGCCATTTGCAATGCCCTGGACAAGCTGGTGCTGGTGCTTGGAGATCTCCCTCTTGATGCAGGCAGATTCAGCGGATTGTTTACATATGTGTGCACTTCCATGGATATCGGAACCATTCCCACCGCCTTGGACGAGGTAGTACTGGGTTCCTCGGACGGTGTACGGTTCAGCGAGGTTGAGCATATGATCATTCTCGGCTCCGTGGAAGGCGAATTCCCGGGGACAGCGGCGGATATGGGCTTTTTCTGCGATGCGGACAAGCTGAAGCTTGAGAATGTGGGGATCCGCTTGTCAAACGATACTACCATGCGTACAGCACAGGAATATTTCATGTATTATCGGACGGCTTGTCTCGCGAAAAAGAGTCTGACGGTGACAGTTCCCTCCTCGTCCGGGGAAATGTCACAGGGGGCGGCGCGGCTTTGCTCCATGTTCGGCGAGGAGATTGTCACAAGCTACGGCGAGCTGCCTTTGGCAGAGAGAATGTATCACCCCTCCTCCGCGGATTATGCGGTAAGCTATGAAACGGGTGCGGCGAGAGAACGGCTGGCAAGGCTTGCAGGTGAGCGCAATCGGCTGAATGTGTACGGCGACATGGGATTGGCGGTTTCCGAGGAGCGACTGACGAAGGGCACCCTTGATAAGCTGTTCGGCGGCAGGATGAGCCTTTCACAGTCGCGCATCGACAGCTATGTGAATTGCCCCTTTGCTTATTGGTGCCGTTATGTGATGAATCTGAAGGAGGGGGCAAAGGCAGAGATCGCACTGCCCGACATCGGTGTGTTCGTTCATGAGGTTCTGGAGCGATTCTTTGCCGAAACGGGGCATATGGAATATCCGCTGCCTCCCCATGAAACGGAACGGATAGCCGACGGAATTATCCGTGACTACGTTGCGGCGCTGGATACGGGCAAACTCAACGGACGGCTCAGATATCTGTTCATACGCCTGAGACGGAATGTACTCTGCTTCCTTGAATCCATTATGGAGGAGCTGGCAGAGAGCGAATTCAAGCCCATCGCATTTGAGCTTCCCATCGGTATCCGTGAGGATGGAAAGGTGTCTCTCGATGCCATATCCTTCCGATTGGACGACGGTGCGGAGGTGTCCCTGCGAGGTGTTGCCGACCGCCTTGATATGTACAAGGACAAGGAAACGGGAATGGCGTATGTAAGGGTTGTGGACTACAAGACGGGGGCTAAGGTGTTCTCACTTGAGGATGTTCGGATGGGATTGAATGTACAGCTTCTTTTATATCTTTTCTCCGTATGGAAGGGCAGACACACCGCATTGACGGGAGAGGATGAGGTCCTCCCTGCCGGGGCAGTCTATTTCAGCGCACGTCCGGGAGATGTGACAAGCGATAAGATGCTGTCCCGTGAAGAAGCGAAGGAGCTGGTGAAGTCGGGAATCGTGCGCTCGGGTCTGTTTTTGGCGGACGAGGGTGTTCTCGATGCCATGGATCGTTCGGGAAAGTTCGTTTCCGTGAAGATGAAGGGCGGAAAGGGAGCTTCGGCGAAAAATCTTGTGACTCTTGAGGAATTTGGGGAGCTGTACCGCGAGCTGGAGCGCACCATCGTGCGTATCTCAACGGAAATTCGAGACGGCAACGCGGCGGCAAACCCACTTGTGAGAAACGGACGGAGCCCGTGTGAATACTGCTCACACTATCCTATTTGCCGCCATGAGGGCAGGTAAGTAAATCAAAAACAAACGATAAGAATACTGTTATGGGAAAGATTACATATACAAAATCACAGGAGACCGCCATCAGACACAGGGGCGGCAATCTCCTTTTGTCGGCGGCGGCAGGCAGCGGAAAGACCGCCACGCTGACGGCGAGGATCCTTCGTCTCCTTTTGGAGGGGGATGAAAACGGCGAGGTCAATCTCACCGATATGCTTGTTGTGACCTATACCCGTGCGGCGGCAAACGAGCTGCGCGGAAGGATATCCTCTGCCATTGTGGAAGCGGAGAGGGAATGGCGGGTTGGTGAGGGAGACGAATCTCGCCCCGTGATCTCACGCAATCGGTTTTTCAGACACATTACCGATGTGCAGAGGGCGGATATCTCTACCATTCACTCCTTTTTATATAAGGTGCTGAGACCTTATTTCCCGGCACTTGGGCTGGCTCCCGACATGAGCATTATCGATGAATCAGCCGCCAACGTGCTGAAGGCAGCCGCCATGCAGGACGTGATCGACGATTATTTCGATAAGCCCGGAGAAGCGTCGGAGGAGAAGGCATCCTTCACGGAGCTTGCCGATGCCTTCGGTGCTGCCCGTGATGCTGCGGCTCTCGATGCGGTGTTCATCGATATGGCGGATTCTCTCGTTTCCGTGGGAAGGGATGAGGGGTGTCTTTATGATTATGCGGATGTTCTTTCGGCGGATGCAGAGCGCGGTTTCTTTAAATCCGTTTACGGCGAATATATCAAGGATCACATAAGGCTCATGCTTTGCCATTACCGCATGGTTTTCTCCGATATTGCCGATGATCTGTTCGGTGAGGGCGGAAAGGCGGCTGAAAAGTATGGCCCTGCCCTGTCCGATATCCTTGAGGTTATCAAAAGGGGCGAGGCTCAGGCGGATGAGGGAGATTATTCCGCAGTCCGTGAGATCATCGCAGGATATACCCCCGTGAAGTTGGGTACCCTTACCGCAAAGGATAAGACGGAGACTGCGGAATACTTCAAAACGGTGAGAGAACGGTTCAAGAAGGATATGAGCAGTCTTGCGGAGGACTACTTTATGGCAGACGAGGGCTCCCTTACCCTTTCCATGCGGCGTACAGCAAGGATACTCCGTATGCTCGGCGATGTTCTCGGGGCATACTATAAGGCATTTGCAGGTCGGAAACGGGCTCAGAATGCCCTTGATTATTCAGACCTTGAGCTTTATGCCCTTAAATTATTTATTGATGAAAACGGAGACCCTACCGATGTGGCAAAAGAGGTGGGGGAGAGATACAAATACATCTTTATCGACGAATATCAGGACACAAACCATGTGCAGGACGATATTTTCCGCGCCATATCGGGAAATTCCGTCCGATTCATGGTGGGAGATATCAAGCAGTCCATTTACCGCTTCCGCGGAGCAGAGCCTGAGGTGTTCTCGGGCTACCGTGACCGCTGGTCGGTGCTCCGTCCCGAGGAGGAGGCTGAAGAAGGCTTTTCCCATGACGGGGGCAGATGCGTATTCATGAGCGAGAATTTCCGATGCGATGAGCCTGTGGTGAAGTTTGTCAATATGATTTCGGGCTATATGTTTCCCCACGGCGGCATCCCCTATACGGAGGATGATGAGCTGATATGCGGCAAGGGAGCATCGGATAAGCCTCAGTCCCCTGTTGAGATATGCCTCATCGAAAAGCCGAGGCGAAAAAAATCGGACGAGGATGAGGACGGCGAGCCATGGGACGACAGCTTCAACCCCGAGGCTGAATACACTGCGGACAGGATCGCCTCCATGATCGGAGAATACCTCATTGACGGCGAGCGTCCTTGCAGGGCATCGGATATTGCAATCATCACCCGAAACATGAAGGGAACGGCAGAGGTGTACGGTGAAGCTCTCATGCGGCGCGGCATTCAGGTGAGGCTGAAAACCAATGTGACCCCACTTACGGCAAAATCCGCCAAGCTTGTGATGTGCATTCTCAATCTGGTGGACAATCCCATGCGCGAGATCTATGCGGCAGGTGCCATGCGCTCTCCCGTATTCGGCTTTACCACGGATGATATTGTGGCACTGAAGCACTTCGGCGGTGAGCTCCCCTTATATATGGCGGCGGTGCGTGCGGCTTTCCGGGCAGATCCGTCGGCAGATCTCGGGTATGCTTATTCTGTCCAAACAGATGAGGGTGAGGTCGATGCCGCAGAAACAGAGGGTGAGGGTATGATATCCCCCGACCTTTTGGAAAAGTGCCTGAGACTGGCAGAATGGGTGAAACGGCATAAATCCGCCGCACGGGGCATGAAGGCTGACAAGTATCTTGAGTTTTTATACGGAGAACTGGAGCTTTCCTCCTTCCCCGAGGTGTTTGAGGATGCGGCAGAGAGGACAGCGCTGAATCGTCTGTATGAATCTGCAAGGCGGTTTGAGGGAGGCAGATTCGGCGGTTTGTCGGGCTTTATCGATTACCTGAACGAAAACGCGGACACGGAGACGGCGGAGGTCGGTGAGGAAAACGCGGTTTCCATCGTCAGCATCCATTCCGCAAAGGGGCTGGAATACCCCGTGTGCTTCCTTGTGGAGTGCGGCAAAGAGCGAAACAAGGCGGATGAGAGGAAGAATCTTCTCTTTGACCCCACTCTCGGCTTCGGCATGACCCTTCCCGATGAAGGTGGACTGGTGCGGTGCGATACGGCGGTACGGTGCGGCATTGCGGAGAAGATGCGGGCGGACGCCATCAATGAGGAAATGCGAATCCTCTATGTTGCCCTGACCCGTGCCCGTTCCCGACTGATCGTGACGGCGAAAACCGCGGATGCCGATGCCCTGCTCATGCGAGCACAGCGGGATAAGGATTACTTTACGGAGTGGTCCGTGAGGGAGTGCACCTGCTATCGTGATATGATCATAAACGGCGCGGCGCGAATGGGGGAACGGGATTTTTATGAAACAAAGGTGATCCCCATCGGCGATATTACCCCCTTTATTCCCGAGGAGGCGGCAGAGAAGGAAACAGCGGCGGAAACAGAGGAGACGAGTGAGGAGGTCACGGTCTTTGATTTTGAGAAAAACTTCAATTTCCGCTATTCTCTCGATTTTCTCTCAAAGATCCCCTCCAAATTGTCGGTGTCGGGGCTCGGTCCCAATATACTTGATGACGAGGAGAACAGCGAGACGGTGACTTTATCCTTTGATAAATCAGTGGAGAGCACTGAGGCTGATGCGGAGCCGAATATCCCCCTGCCCGTGTTCATGACGGGAGTGACGGAGGTAAAGGGAACGGATAGGGGAACGGCGACCCATTTGTTTATGCAGTTTATGGATCTCGGCAGATTGGCGGCAGATGGCGTGGATGCGGAGATCGATCGGCTCGTTCGGGACAGATTCATTTCGGCAGCCACGGCAGAGATGGTGGACAGGGCGGATCTGAAGCGATTTGCCGAGAGCGACCTGTTCCGCAGGATGTTGGGTGCTGACATGATAAAGAGAGAGTTCCGCTTTAATGTCCGGATGCCTGCGGAAAAATTTACGGAGGATGAGGAACTGCGCTTGAACCTCAGTCGGAATGATGTGAAGGTGACGGTGCAGGGTGTTGTTGACTGTGTGTTCCGCGGAGAGAGAGGGCTTGTTTTGGTGGACTACAAAACAGACTCCATGTCCCGTGAAGAATATGCCGAGCCGCTGCTTGGGGAGGAAAAACTCATCCGTCGGCACAGAGCACAGCTCATGTACTATAAGGAGATATGCGAGAGACTGTTCGATGAGGAGATGGCGGAGACGGTGATCTATTCAACCACCCTCGCAAGAACGATTGCGTTATGATATGCGGCATAATAATATGCAAACGGAGGAGATTGGATAATGAGACTGTTTATTGCCATAAATTTTACGGAGCCCTTTAAGAAGGAGGTTCTCGGCTGTCAGGCAGACCTGCGGCGCGCCTCCCTGTCGGGGAATTTTTCCCGTCCGGAGAACCTTCATATGACCCTTGCCTTTATCGGTGAGGTCAGGGATGCTTCCGGGGCGCTCAGAGCTGTGAAAAGTGTCCGATTTGAGCCTTTTGAATTAAAACTAAAGGGAAGCGGCCGCTTCGGGAATCTCTGGTGGATAGGGGCAGACAGCGGAAAAAAGGCGGAGGCTCTGGCGGCTGAGGTTCGGGATGCTCTTCGCCGTGAAGGTGTTCCCTTTGATGCAAAGCCGTTCAAGCCCCATATTACCGTAGCCCGGGAAGTGGAGACGGCTGCGGATTTTTCGATGCGCGTTCCGGAGGCTGTCATGACGGTCAGCCGTATATCACTCATGAAGTCGGAGAGAATAAACGGTAGGCTTGTTTACAGCGAAATAAAATAGGATAAACCCCGAATTTGAGGTGAGAAAATGGAAAAATACAATGCAATCATTATTGGTGCCGGTCCTGCCGGATACACAGCGGCGATTTATGCCCTTCGTGCCGGAAAGACCTGCGTGATTATCGAAAAGCTGGTGCCGGGCGGTCAGATGGGGACTACGGCGCATATTGAAAACTACCCTGGATATACTGCCATTTCGGGCTGGGAGCTGACGGAGAAGATGAAGGAACAGGCGCTGACCCTCGGTGCGGCAGAGATGTTCGGTGAGGTGACGGAGGTTGATTTCTCCGATGGGGAAAAGCGTGTCACCGTTGACGAAAATGTGATCTCGGGAGATGCGGTCATCATTGCATCGGGAGCGAGACCGAGGAAGCTGGGTGTTGACCGTGAGGATGAGCTTATGGGGAAGGGAGTCTCCTACTGTGCCACCTGCGACGGGATGTTTTTCCGCGGAAAGACAGTGGCGGTGTCGGGCGGAGGCAATACGGCATTTGAGGATGCGCTGTATCTCGCCAACCTTTGCAAAAAGGTGTATATCATCCACCGACGCGACACCTTCCGCGCCTCTCCTGCCAATGTGAAAAAGGCGGAAGCGAAGGAGAACATCGAATTCATTACGGATTCCGCAGTCTGTGCTCTTGTGGGTGAAAAGTCCCTTTCTGCCATTGAGGTGAAGAATCTCAAAACGGGAGAGACTGCCTCCCTTGAGGTGGGCGGACTGTTTGTGGCAGTGGGCAGGATCCCCGAGACGGAGCCTTTCCGCGGTGCGGTGGAGATGGATGAGGCAGGATACATTATTGCCGGGGAGGACACCGAAACCTCGGTGAAGGGTGTGTTTGCGGCAGGCGATGTGCGGACAAAATCCCTACGACAGATCATTACAGCCTGTGCAGACGGAGCCTATGCAGGGGAAGCCGTCGGGGCTATGGAATAAAACATCGAAGAAAGGGAAGAACGTAACGATGATTCACGGATTTATAAAATTAGGTGCGGCAGTGCCCGGGGTTTCGGTTGGCGCACCGCTTCGGAATGTTCCTTATATCAATGCACTCATTGATCGGGCATATGATGAAAAATGCGGTGTTCTGGTGTTCCCGGAGCTGTGTATTACATCCTGCTCGGCAGGGGATCTGTTTTTCAGCGACACCCTTCTTCGGGATGCGGAGGGAGCTCTTTGCGAGATCATTGCCCACACTGCGGGAAAGAAAATGCTTGTTTTCGTGGGTCTGCCCGTGATGTATTGCGGTAAACTGTACGATTGTGCCGCCGTTTGTTCGGATGGGGCGGTGCTTGGCGTTGTCCCTAAAACACATATTGCAGCAGATTCGGAGCTTGGCGAGAGCAGATGGTTTTCTCCTGCCCCGGCGGAGGTGGGAACAGTGTCTCTCTGCGGCTTTGATGTCCCCTTCGGCGCGGATATTCTCTTTGCCTGCGAGGGCATGAGGGAGCTTGTTGTCGGATGTGAGATCGGAAGTGATCTGTGGGCACCCACCTCCCCTGCTGTTCGTCATACATCGGCAGGAGCGACGGTTACGGTTCATCCTTCCGCCGTGTGTGAGACCGTCGGTCGTGAGCGCTATCGTCGGCTTATGGCGGAGAGTGAAAGTGGCAGACTGATATCGGCTGTGGTAACGGCGGAAGTGGGGGAGACGGAATCTACCACGGATCTTGTGTTCGGCGGACACTGCATCATTGCGGAAAACGGCAGGGTCATCGCTGAAAATCCCCCCTTCGGCGGCGGAGAGCTGACTATTGGCATGGTCGATCTTCGACATCTTTGCCATGACAGATTGAAGAAACAGCTCGGTGCGGCGGCGGAGTGCGTGCGAGTACCCTTTTCTCTTGATGTGACGGAGTACGACCTTCGCGGTGTGATCTCCGACACCCCCTTCCTTCCTCATGGCGAGGCTGACCGAAATGCGGTTTGCAGCCGTATGCTCGATATTCAGGCGAGGGGCTTGGCGAAGCGGATCCGTTCTGCCCATGCCGCAGGCTGTGTGATCGCTTTGTCGGGAGGGCTGGATTCCACCCTTGCTCTTATCGTCACCATGCGTGCCATGGATATCTGCGGTATGCCGCCCTCAGCCGTTACCTCCGTTACCATGCCCTGCTTCGGCACCACAAGCCGTACCCGTTCCAACGCAGAGGAGCTTGCCGCAGCCTTCGGAACCGATTTCCGCTGTGTGGATATCAAGGAAGCGGTTGATATTCATTTCCGCGATATAGGGCATGACCCCGAGAAACTGACGGTTGTGTACGAAAACGCTCAGGCGAGAGAACGGACACAGATCATTATGGACATTGCAAACGGAAACGGCGGTCTTGTGATCGGCACGGGAGATCTGTCGGAGCTTGCGCTGGGATGGGCGACTTATAACGGAGATCATATGTCCAATTACGGTGTGAACGGCGGTGTTCCGAAAACCATGGTGCGTCATCTTGTGGCATACTATGCGGATGTGTGCGAGGCAGAGGGAAATGTTCGTCTTGCCGAGATTCTCCGCGATGTTCTTGACACTCCCGTCAGCCCCGAGCTCCTTCCGGCAAAGGATGGAGAGATCGCTCAAAGGACAGAGGATATCGTGGGACCTTACGATCTGCATGATTTCTTCCTTTATCACTTTGTCCGTTGGGGGGAAACTCCCGAGAAGATTCTCAGAGAAGCTGAGGCAGCATTTTTCGGTCGTTTTGAGGCGGAGGTGATTGAAAAGTGGCTTATCACCTTCATGGGCCGGTTCTTTGTTCAGCAGTTCAAGCGAAGCGCACTGCCGGACGGCCCGAAAGTGGGCTCAGTCGGACTTTCCCCAAGGGGAGATTGGCATATGCCCAGTGATGCTGTGCCGTGGGATATGTTGAAGAATATGAAATAATACACGATGCGGCATGGGTAAAAATTCAAATTGTTGTATATTTATTAGAAAATGTGAAAAAGCCCTTGACATTTGGAATCGAAAAGGGTACAATATCATAAGTTACATTAAATAGGGTGGTTGTTCCCAAAAACAGAGGAGCAGCTGCCGAAACGAAAAAATATTCAAGAAACAAACAAGGAGTTATTGAAATGAAGAAGTTATTCACCGTTATTCTTGCAGGACTTATGCTGTCCGGCGCCGCATTCGGATTTACAGGATGCGCAAACAATGCAGAAGATGAAACCCAGAGCAACACAAATACCCTGGCAGTTGACACAGCATCTCTCGGTCTCATGGCAGACAACACTCTGACCATCGGCATGGAGATCGGTTATCCTCCCTTCGAGTATTACGCTGAGGACGGTGTTACCCCCATTGGCTTTGACGTTGACATGGTAAATGCCATTGCCGACAAGCTGGGTCTTGAAGTAAACTTCATCAACACCGCATGGGACGTTATTTTCGCCGGCATCGGTATGAACTATGACGTGGTTGTATCCGGTGTTACCATCACAGAAGAACGCAAGGAAACCATGGCGTTCTCCACACCTTACATCAACAACTACCAGTGCGTTGTTGTTCCCACAGGCTCTGACCTGAAGGTTGAAGACTTCCTTATGCTGGAAAGCCTTTCCGTTTCCGTTATGAAGGGTACAGCATCCGATATCATGGTTACAGACCTTATTGACACAGGCTCCGTTTCCTGCACAGTTAAGAGAAACGAACAGGTTCCCACCTGCTTCACAGAGCTTGCAAACGGCGAAGTTGACGTAGTTGTATGTGACAGTACAGTTGCAGATTCTTATGTTGCAAAGAATCCCGAAAAGTACACCATTGCATATCGTGACGAAACAGCTCCCGAGCAGTTCGGTATAGCAATGGGCAAGGACAATGCTGCCCTTCTTGATGCAATCAATCAGGCTATCGCAGCTCTTGAAGAAGATGGATTCTTTGAGGCAAACACAACAAAGTGGTTCGGCTGAGTTGTCCCTTTGAATTGAGCATTTGACAGACAGGCACATAGCGGTGCGAGCTTCTATGTGCCTGTCTTTGTCAGCAGAGCAATCAATGCCGATCTCATAAAGATACGGCAAAGAAAGGAAATATCATAGATTATGAAAAAGGCACTGAGCTTTTTTGATGTGCGGAAATGGGAAAAGGACACGAAGATCCTGTGTATCGTGATTCTCGCGATCTTTCTTGTGATGTCCGTGTTTGCGATATTCAAGCCTTCTGAGGCAGACATGAAGGCGCAGGCATCGGAGGCGATGCAGGAGCTTCTCAAGGCAGACGAATCTCGCGCATACAAGAGTGTTATCACCACATACAACGATCTTTACTTTATCAACTACTGCAGTTTTGTTTCCGAAGGCGCCAATGCTATGTCGGAACGCTATGTAGGTTTTGCGGGACAGGTTTTTGATGCATCGGAGGGCACGACAAAGGTAGTGGGACAGATGGTCAACTATACATACCGTATGCTTGGCTGCGGTCAGAGTGTGCTTTACGGCGCGAAGCTGACCCTGTTCCTTACATCCGCTTCCATTGTAATCGGTTTGTTTTTCTCTGTTTTCCTTGCGCTCGGCAAGATATCGAAGCATAAACTGATCTCCGTTCCCTGCAGTGCGTACATATTCTTCTTCAGAGGCACCCCTTTGATGATCCAGATGTTCGTTATTTATCTTGCGGTTCCCGGTCTGGTACCCAATTTCAACTGGAAGGGACTGTTTTCGGCAAACGACCCCGATGCGGTATTCAAGGGAGCGTTTGTGGCGGCGCTTATCGCGTTCTCGCTGAATACGGCGGCGTACTGTGCGGAAATTGTTCGTGCGGCCATCCAGTCCATCGACAAGGGACAGTATGAGGCAGGCAAGGCGTTGGGTATGAATCACAGTCAGGTCATGTCGAAGGTTATCATTCCCCAGACCTTCCGCCGACTGGTGCCTCCCGTTGCCAACGAGTTTATTATGCTTCTGAAGGATGCTTCGCTGGTATTCGTTATCGGTCTGATGGACATCACCACCATTTCAAAGTCTATCTCCATGAACGGTGAGTACCTTGTATTCGTTCCTGCTCTCGTGATCTACCTTATTATTACGGCGTTCTTCACATTCCTCTTCGGCAAGATCGAGAAGAAGTTCTCCGTGTACGAATAACGGGCAGATTATGTAGCAGTTCAGCTCGGAGGTGCGGTTGAATCTGCCCCAAAAATCCCTGAAAAACGGGAAAGGCCGTTTTTCTCCGGATAAATCCGGAACGGGATTTTCCAAAGTGCGGCTGAGTTTGAGTAAAGAAATTCAGTTCGGAGGTTCAGTTGAATCTGCCGATGCGGTAACTGATGTTGCATACAGGTTTATAAAAGTATAAAAAGGTTTTTGGGAGGGTGCGGGAACACTTTTTCCTCAAAAAAGGGTTCCTGCGAAAACAAAAATGACAAACAACAAAACAGAAATTCTGCGGACGGAGCACGTCAGCAAGTCGTTCGGAAGCCTTGAGGTGCTGAAGGACATCAATCTCACCGTACATCAGGGTGAGGTGATCGTCATTATCGGTACATCGGGAGCCGGAAAGAGTACGTTCCTTCGTTCACTTAACCAGCTTGAACAGATATCAAGCGGAAAAATATTTATCAACGACGAGCTTTTCCTTCACAGGGAAAACAACCATACAATTGAGAAGATCGACCCCATTAAGCACAAGCAGCTGATGCTTGAAATGGGTATGGTATTCCAGCGATTCAATCTTTTCCCTCACAAGACGGTGCTTGACAACATTATGCTTGCACCCATGACGGTGAAGAAGATGAAGCGCGAGGAAATTGAGCCTCTGGCGAGAAAGCTCCTTGCTCAGGTTGGTCTGGCTGAAAAGGCTGACGAGTATCCAAACCGTCTCTCGGGCGGTCAGCAGCAGAGAGTTGCCATTGCCCGTGCTCTTGCCATGCAGCCGAAGATCATGCTGTTCGACGAACCTACCTCCGCCCTTGACCCGGAGCTCGTCGGCGAGGTTCTGGACGTTATGAAACAGCTTGCGAAGGAAGGCATGACCATGCTTGTGGTTTCCCACGAGATGGGATTTGCGAGGGAGGTTGCGGACAGAGTGGTGTTCATGTGTGACGGCGTTATTGCCGAGGATGACACTCCCGACAACATCTTCACCAACCCCCACCATCCCAGACTGAAGCAGTTTCTGCAGTCCATACTGTAATAAAACACATAATAAAACAAAAAATTCCCGGAGTTTTTATGCTCCGGGTTTTTATGTTGTGAGGATTAGGCTCAATGTCGAGGGAGAATTTTTTCGGAAAAGTTTCTCCTCGCCTTTTTTTGTCTTATGCGTTCAAAAGCTTTTCCGCGCACGCCAGCTTTACACAGGAGCAAAGGATTTCGATAGCCTGCTTCAGCTCTCTTTCGTCGGGGAAAGTGGGTGCGATACGGAGGTTGGTATCCTGAGGGTCACGGCCGTAGGGGAATGTAGCACCTGCTGCTGTGAGGGTTACGCCCACGGAACGGGCAAGCTGATATACACGTCTTGCACATCCTTCCATAACGTCAAGGCTGATGAAGTAACCGCCTTTGGGATTGGTCCATTCCGCAATGCCGAGGCCGGAGAGTTCTCTTGTGAAAGAATCGATAACGCACTCGAACTTGGGGCGGAGCAGAGCAGCGTGGAGCTTCATGTGTTCACGGATTCCGTCTGCGTTTTTGAAGAACTTCACATGACGCATCTGGTTGATCTTGTCGTAACCGATGGTCTGTGTAGCGATAATGGGGCGGATCTGTTCGATATTCTTTTCACTTGCCACCATGATAGCGAGACCTGAGCCGGGGAAGCTGATCTTGGAGGTGGAGGTAAAGTAGAAGATATTGTCCTGAGTGCCGTATTCCACAGCATAATCGAAGATGTTAGCCAGTTTGTCACCCTTTTCGTAGAGGTCGTGCACCGCATAGGCGTTGTCCCAGAAGATACGGAAGTCGGGCGCGGCGGGCTTCATTGCGGCGAACATATCAACCACACGGTCGGAGTATGTAACACCGCCGGGATTGGAATACTTGGGTACGCACCAGATACCCTTAACGGAGGGGTCGGAGCAGGCAATGTTGTAAACCGCGTCCATATCGGGTCCCTCGGAAGTCATCTTTACGGGAATCATTTCAATACCCAGTGTGCGGCAGATCGCGAAGTGGCGGTCATAGCCGGGGGCGGGGCAGATGAACTTGATTCTTCCCTGACGGGACCAGGGTTCATAGCCGCCGGCAACACCGAAGAGCATCGCGCGAACCATGGTGTCATACATGATGTTCAGGGAAGAGTTTCCGAGAACGAGTACATTTTCTGCAGGCACTCCGAGCAGCTCGCTGAACAGGCGCTTTGTTTCGGGCAGACCGTCGAGAATGCCGTAGTTTCGGCAGTCGAGGCCGCTTTCGGAGAAGCAGTCGCCGCGGTCGGAGATGATGTGGAGCATTCCTGTGGAAAGGTCAAGCTGTGCCTGGTTGGGCTTACCTCTTGTAAGGTCCAGAGTCAGACTCATATTGCCCCATCTGTCTAATTTTTCTTGTTCTTGCTGAATAATCTGGGAAAGTTCCTCTTTGGTCATTTCAGAATATGCTTTTGAAGCCATATTGTCCTCCTGTTTCGCCTCGGTGGGACGAAAAAACGTTATAATAATTTATTTGTATTTTTTGATATTGTGTCGTGGTTGGTATATCCGTTATTTCAACAGACCTGCGATGATCCGTTCTTCTGCCTCTTCCGCGGTCATTCCGAGGGTCATGAGCTTTAAGATCTGATCCCCGGCGATTTTTCCGATGGCGGCTTCGTGTATCAGCCGGGCATCCACGTCGTTGGCGCATATTTCGGGGATGGAGCGCACCTTTGCATTATCCATGATGATGGAATCGCACTGAACGTGACCGAAACAGTCTGCATTGCCCGTCATTTTCGGGTAGAACACCTGGGTGGATTCGCCCTTTGCCACGGAACGGGAATTGATCTGGGCTTTTGCACCCTTTCCGTTTAAGATGATCTCCGTGTCGGAGTTTACATTTTGGTGTCCGTCCGACATAAGTCTCTCATTCATGATGACTTCGCAATCTTTTGCTGCGGTAATGACGGTTTTTCTGTTGGTGGAGTCGATGCCGCCGATCTGCACCGATTCGATCTCCAGTGTGGATCCCTCAGCCATGGTGACTGTCATCTCGGGGTTCATGATTCTCTCCCCTGAGCCGTTGCCCTCGCCGTAGTGCTTTTCGATGTACTTTACCTTTGAGTTCTTGCCTATTTCAAGGTGGTGCACACCGTCATGGCCGCTTGCTTCATCCCCCGAATTGTGGATGCCGCAGCCGGCAACGATGAGCACATCGCAGTCGTCGCCGATCATAAAATCGTTGTATACCATTTCGGTGATCCCCGTTTTTGTGATGATAACGGGGATATGCACGCTTTTTCCCTTTGTTCCGGATTTGACAGTGATGTTGATGCCGGGCTTGTCGGTTTTGGTTTCGATGGCAATTTCATCGGTATTCCGTCTGCCTGCGGATTCGCTGTTTTCCCGGATGTTGTAGGCTCCCTCAGGTACGGAGTGGAGGTCGGCGATTTTTTCAAGAAGTCCTTTTCTTATGTTATCGTTCATAACTGCCCTCCTCTCAGACTGTTTTTTCGCAGGGTTTTGCATAGACCCCGTCAATGGTGTGGAGAATATCTGCCGGCTTGCCCCGTTCTTTGAGCTTGCCGTCGGCGATGAGAAGAACCTCGTCCGCCTGGCTGATGATTCGTTCCTGATGAGAGATGATGATCAGAGTGCAGCCTGTGTTTTCGTGCAGTTCACGGAAGGTGTTTGTCAGACGATGGAAGCTCCACAGGTCAATTCCGGCTTCCGGTTCATCGAATATCATGACGGAAGCGCCCTTTGCAAGTACGGATGCGATCTCAATGCGCTTGACCTCGCCTCCCGAGAGAGAAGTATCAACCTCGCGATTGATGTATTCCTCAGCGCAGAGCCCCACCTTTGTGAGATACTTGCAGCATTCTTCCTTCTTCAGCTTTTTGCCTGCCGCAATGGATAAAATATCGCGGACGGTGATACCCTTGAAGCGAGGGGGATGCTGGAAGCCGAAGCTGATACCTGCCTCGGAACGGGCGGTAATGTCCAGTCCCGTGATGTCCATGCCGTCAAGGACGATTTTGCCCGATTCGGGCTTTACAAGACCCATGATTACCTTGGCGAGAGAGGTTTTTCCGCCGCCGTTTGGGCCTGTGATAACAATGTATTTGCCGGTTTCGATTTCCAGGGAAAGGTCATCGAGAATAGTAATCTTTCCCGATTTTCCGTCCTCGGGTGTAACTGTATAGGTGATGTGTTCGAGACGAAGCATTTTTCGGTGACTTCAGTTTTCAAAAACGGAGAATCAATCAGCCGCTTTTTTGAACATTCCCTTTCTTTGTGTGATATCTATGAATAATTGCGCTTGCCGAATTTCATTAAACGGTGAAAAGTACCGTGCAAAACGGGGTTTCGTGAAAGGACTCGGGACCCATCTTGCAAAAAAATGTTTATATACATATATTATATGACAAATCGCAGGAAAATACAAGTCATCTTCCGAAAAAATCATAATAATTATTATGTGTTTTTTGTATTGACAATGGTGCAAATTCCATATAAAATAAAGGTACAAGGCTTTTGATAAAAACGGGAGGTGCACATGGCGCAGAAGGACACCAATCCGTATCCTTATTCGGATTCAAACAAGAGGTATATGACCTATGATTGGTACCTAAAGCAGCGCTTCGGAGGCAAAGTTGCAAAGGTGCCTCTTGATATAGGCTGTACCTGCCCGAATCTTGACGGTACAAGGGGGCATGGGGGCTGCATTTACTGCCTGAACGGGTCAAGCGGTGTTGTGGATTCAGCCAGACACGCGCCCATTGCGGAGCAGTACAGCGCGGGAATCGCCGTGGCGGAGGGAAAATGGAAGCCCGTTGGCTATATCCCGTATCTGCAGTCGAACAGCAACACATACGGCAATGCAGGGCGGCTTCTTGAGATCTATGAGGAATGTGTGGATCTGCCTCATGCGCTTATGCTGAATATTGCCACCCGCGCCGATTGTCTTACCGATGAAATCCTTTCGGGAATAGGTGAGCTCGGAAAAAAGATACCCGTTATGGTGGAACTGGGGCTTCAGACCTCCGACGATGCCACAGCGGAGAGGATAAACCGATGCCACACCTTTCGTGAATTCACGGAGGGATACGGACGGCTTCGGGAGACGGGGGTTATGATCGGTGTGCATATCATCAACGGCCTGCCCGGGGAGGACAGGGAGACCATGCTCAGAACGGCAGAGGATGTGGCATCGCTCCGCCCCGACATGGTAAAGATTCACCTGCTCCATGTGCTGAAGGGTACGGTACTTTGCCGTATGTACGAGAGGGGAGAATATACCCCCTTTGAAAGGGACGAATATGTGAGCATCGTGTGCGACCAGCTTGAGATTCTGCCGCCCGAGGTCATTATCGGCAGGGTAACGGGAGACGGACTTTCTGATGAGCTTGTCTGCCCCATCTGGTCGAGGAGAAAAACAGAAGTTGCAAATGAGATTGATAAAGAACTGTACCGCCGCGGAAGCTTCCAGGGGATGAGGTACAGCGGAAAAACAAAAGGGGAGGGGGATATTGCATGAAGAAGCGCGTTTTATGCCTGGCAGCTGCCCTGCTTGCTTTCTGTACCGTGGCCTGCGGTAAGGAAAAGACGGCGGATATAGCTGAAACTGCAGGGGTAAGGAGAGAGCCCGGGTCGGTCATGAAGGATGGGGCAGAGGAGACGGCGGCTGCGGAAACAGAAGCAGAATCCGAATCGGCATCGTCAGTTTCGTGGGCGAAGAAGGACGGCGGATACACCTATACCTTCCCCGAGAGAGACGACAGCGGCATGGCGAAGGTGGACGAGATGTACTCCTTCAGCACCGCCATGTTTGAGGATCAGCCCGACGATTGGTATTTCGGCAAAACCACACGGAATGCTTCCACAGGGGAGGTAACGGTGGTGTGGGAACGTTCACAGAGCACCCTTGATGTACTTGAGGAATACAATGCCATCTACCGCGGAGACGAGGAGCGAAAGGTGGTATACCTTACCTTTGATGCAGGATATGAGTATGGTACAACGGCAAAGATTCTTGATGTGCTGAAGGAGAAGAATGTGCCTGCCGCATTTTTTGTGAACGGGCACTATGTGGAATCGGCACCCCATATGATACGGCGGATGCTTGATGAGGGGCATATTATCGGAAACCATGCGGTGAATCATTACGATCTGACCACGGTTGGGGTAGATACCTTCATTGAAGAGGTGGAAGGATTGGAGGATATGTATTACGCCACCTTCCCCGATGCGCCGCCTATGGTGTATTTCCGTCCTCCGTCAGGCAACTGCAACGAATGGGTTCTGAAAATGACGGATATGATGGGGTACAGGACGGTGCTTTGGTCGTGGGCATATAAGGACTACGACACAAACGCTCAGCCCGATGTTTGGAGCACCCTCGAAAAGGTTAAGGAGAGCCTGCACAACGGATGTGTGTATCTCCTGCATCCCGAATCCCAAACCAATGCGGATATGCTGGGACAGATGATAGACTGGATAAGAGGCGAGGGGTATGAAATTCTCCCTCTGGCAGATATAAAATAAAAGAAAAAGAGGTATAAAGATGAAAAAGATCACACTTGGCACACCGGAGAAGTTTGTTCCCTCCATGTTCTGTGAAAAATTCAACTATTGTGAGACGAAGATTTCCTATCCCACGGACAGGTTTACATATAAGCAGACCAAAAGAGGCTTTCTCGTTGAATTCCCCCTTGAGGACGATGCGCAGATTTTCGGCTTCGGACTTCAGCTTCAGCAGCTCGAGTTCAGGAGATGCAGAGTGCGCACTGCTCCCAACGCCGACCCGAGAACCAGAAACGGTGACAGCCACGCACCCGTCCCCTTCTTTGTGACGACTAAGGGCTACGGTATGTACTTCGACACGACCCGTTGGGCGGAGTTCTATTGCGGAAAGACCCACAAGGGCAGCAATATTGCCGCAGAACAGGGCGAATCGAAGGTTATGACAAGCACCGACGAGCTTTATGCGGCGAAGAAGGTGGGCAGTGAGGTTATGCAGGTGCTCATTCCCGCGGCAGAGGGTGTGGACATCTACATCATTGAGGGAGACACCATCCTTGATATCGTAAAGCAGTACAATATGCTCTCAGGCGGCGGATGCGACGTTCCCGAGTGGGGACTTGGCGTAATGTACCGCTGCTTTACCGAGTATAATCAGAACGAAATTCTCGATATGGCGCGCTATTTCCGCGAGAAGGATATCCCCTGTCATGTGCTCGGTCTTGAGCCCGGCTGGCAGTCCCATGCCTATTCCTGTTCCCATGTGTGGAGCGAGCGTTATCCCGACCCCAAAGGGATGATAGAGGAGCTGAAGAAAATGGGCTACCATCTGAATCTGTGGGAGCACGCATTCACCCATCCCACCTCCCCCATTTACGAGGAATTGAGCCCATACTGCGGTGATTTTCTCACTCTTGGCGGTATCGTCCCCGACTTTGCCACAAAGGAAGCGCGGAAGATCTTCGCCGACCACCAGCGCGAGTATCTTGTGAATATCGGCGTTGACGGCTTCAAGCTGGATGAGTGTGACTGCAGTGACAACAACACCGGATGGAGCTTCCCCAACACCACGGAATTCCCCTCGGGCATGGACGGCGAGCAGTATCATTCCATGTTCGGCACACTGTACGCTCAGACCATTATGGATGCTCTCGGAGACACCAAAACCTATTCTCAGGTGCGCAATATGGGTGCTCTCGCCGCAAGCTACCCCTTCGTTTTATACAGTGACCTTTATGATCATGAAGAATTCATCCGCGGAGTTGTAACATCATCCTTCGGCGGTGTTCTGTGGACTCCCGAGCTCCGTGATGCGGAGAGCAAGGAGGAGCTGCTTCGCCGTATGCAGGGGATTGTGTTCAGCGCACAGTGCCTTATCAATGCATGGTTCTTCGCAGGTGCGCCGTGGGCTCGGTTTGACTGTGAGGACGAGGTTCGCGAGCTGCTGAAGATACGCGAAAGCTTGATGCCCATGCTGAAGGAGGCATTTGACGAGTACCGCGATACGGGAAAGCCGCCTGTTCGCGCGCTGGTTATGGAATACACCGACGATGCGGAGACATACCGTATTGACGACGAGTATATGTTCTGCGACGATCTCCTTGTGGCACCCATGATCTGGGGCAAGGGGGACACGAGAGAGGTATATCTCCCCACCGCTGACAAGTGGGTGGACTACTTCACGGGTGAGCCTGTTGAGGCGGGCAAATTCTCCGTTACCACAAAGGGAATCCCCGTATACCGCAGAATAAAATAATTGAAATAAGGGGTTGCAAATGAAAACACATACAGTAACCTATTGGGGCAAATTCGCCCCCGAAGCATATGTAGCAAACGGACTGATCGGATTCCGCTTCGGCAAGAATCCTTTTGTCGGTGCCACGGGACTTCTTTCGGGATTTACCACACTCCGCGAGGGCTGTCAGGTAGAGGCGCTTGCCATTCTTCCCACTCCTCAGCTTGCCTTTGAGGTGAACGGTGAGGCAGTGGAGCCCGAGATTTTATCCCAGTCCTACGATTTTTCAAACGGCGAGTTCACAACTACCGCAAAGCTGGGTGGGATGACCCTTGATTACATGGTATATTGCTCCCGTACCTGCCCCACCTTGCTGATTTCACACCTGACCTTCAAGGGGACAGGCACTGCGGCGGTCAATCTTTCCTACGATGTTCGCGAGGAGCATCGCTATACTCTTGCCGAGTCAAGATGCTGGGGCGGTGTTAGGGCGTGCGACGGAAAATGCCGTCAGTATTCCTATGACCACACCACATCTGCCGGTTTTGCTTACCGCATTTTCGGCGCGGACAGCAAGGTGCAGTGTACCGATGACCATGAAAAGCTGTGCGGCAGAGGAGAGATCGCTGTAACAGAGTCGGGTGCTGAGATGCAGATCATCACATCCTATGTTCCTTCTGTTATGCACAGTGAGCCCCACAATCAGGCACAGCGTATGGTACAGCTTGCGCTCTGGCAGGGTGTTGAGCGTCTCCGCAGTCTCAACAGAGAAGCATGGGCAAAGCTGTGGGAGAGCCGCATTACCGTGGAGGGTGCAGGCGAGGAGTGGCAGGATGCCATTGACGCGTCTTTCTTCTACCTTATGTCCTCCGCATCGGAGTTTTCGCCCAATTCCGTGCCTCCTTACGGCTTGAGCCATGCGGACGCCTATGAAGGCCACTTCTTCTGGGATACGGAGAGTTTTATGTTCATGGCGCCTCTGTTCTGCGCTCCGAGAGTTGCCCGTGCAATGCTTGATTACCGCTTCCGTCGTTTGGAGGCGGCAGAGAACAACGCGAGACTCAACGGATATATGGGAATCCAGTTCCCGTGGCAGTCGGGTGCTACGGGGGATGAAGTAACGGTACCGTGGGCAAGTCAGGCAGGCGAACAGCACATCAATCTGGACGTTGCTCTTGCCTTTGATGCATATGCCCGTGTCAGCGCAGATGACGGATATATCAGAGAACGTGTATGGCCTGTAATGCGCGGTGTTGCGGAGTGGATCGAAAGCCGTGTGGAAAAGACGGCGAGAGGATATGAGATCCTCCATATTACGGGTATCGACGAAGAAAACGATGATGTAAACAACGACTCATACAGCAACCTTATGGCGGCAAAGGTGCTCCGTTCCGCGTCAGCCTATTCGGAGATGTTCGGTCTCGGCAAGCGGAAAAAGTGGCTGGAGATCGCGGACAATATGTTCCTGCCCGTTCGTGAGGACGGAGTAATGGAGCAGTTCGAGGGAATGCCCGAGCAGGAGAAGCAGCACGCCACCTCCGTTATGGCATACTTCCCCTACGGATATGAGGATGAGAATATGTACAAAACCCTCAATTACTTCATCACTCACGGTATGTTTGAATATTGCTGCTATCCCATGCTGTCTGGCTTCCTGGGCGTATATCCCGCATGGTGCGGAGACAGGGAGACCTCGCTGAAGTTCTATGAAGAGGCAAATCTGACCTTCTTCTGCGAACCCTTCCATTCAAGCACAGAGTGGGGTATTCCCGATCCTGCAGACCGCATCGAGATGAGCCGCCGCATCGGTACCAACTTTATTACGGCGCGCGGAAGCCTCCTGTCGGGACTTATTATGGGACTGACGAAGATGTGCCCGTGGAAGGGGGATGTGGATGCTCCCGTGGACGAGTGGTTCGGTGAGAACATCGTGCTTCCTGCAGGCTGGGAAAAGATCACGGTGGGGAAGATCTACCTCAGAGACAAGGCATATCGCCTGACCGCGGAACACGGTGCGAAGCGCGCTGTGCTTGAGGAAATAACCGAATAAAACAAAAAAGTCTGACTTTGGGGGATAATTCCTTCATGGTCAGGCTTTTTGTGTGTTTGTCGGAGGTTACGGAATAAAGTGCTTCAAATCCGCAAGGTCTTCGATTGCCTCCTTGTATTTCGGCAGGTTTTCTTCCGTTGTGGCGTACCAGACGGTCTGCATGAACCCGAGCAGATGCTCCGTGGGGCAGTTTTTTAGGGTGTATTCCGCTGTTTTCTGCAGATTTCCACGCATTTCCCATGTACTTCCCGTGGGAATCTGGTCGTAGCCGTGCTCGGCGATACAGCGGTAGATTCCGGCACAGAGGGAGGCGTATTTTTGGGAGTGAACCTGGGGGGCGGTGTCGTCTCCGGGGAAGTTTCCGTAGTACCAGAAGCTGAGCAGTACATCCTTCGGAATCGTGGCAAGCTTCCTTTCGGCGTAGGTGTCGTCGGACATGGTGTAGTCGATGAGGCAATCCGCCCACATCCACGGACGGCTTCCCGTCTCCCTTACGCAGTCGCATATGTAGTTGAGATCGTGATACCACAGATCGCCCTGACGGATAACCA
>SVSU01000143.1 GCA_015064135.1 Oscillospiraceae bacterium | reverse complement strand
ACACCGCCTCCACGGGGAAACCCTCCGCCTTATAGTAGGTCAGCGCCAGCTCGGGGTCCTTTCTCTTGCTCAGCTTTCTCTTGGATGTGCCGTCCATCTTCATGAGAGGACCGATGTGTACATATTTCGGCAGTTTAAAGCCGAGAATATTGAAGAGCTGGATATGGAACGGCAGTGTGGGCAGCCACTCGTCACCGCGGACAACATGGGTGGTGCGCATAAGGTGGTCGTCCACTGCGTGAGCGAAATGGTAGGTGGGAATACCGTCGGACTTCAGAAGGACATGGTCAATATCGTTTTCCGTAACGGTGAGCTTGCCCTTTACCAGATCGTCAAACTTGAACTGGTTCTCGATACTTCCCGTACTGCGGAAGCGGAGCACCCAGGGATTGCCTGCTTTGATCTGTGCTTCGATATCGGCGATGTCACGGTCGCGCCAGATGGCGTACTTGCCGTAGTAGCCCGTGTTTTCCTTGTTTGCTTCCTGTGTTTCGCGCATGGCGGAAAGCTCTTCCTCTGTGCAGAAGCAGGGGTATGCATGACCCTCGGCAACCAGCTTCTTTGCGTAAACATGGTAAATCGCCGCGCGCTGTCTCTGGCGGTAGGGGCCGTATTCGCCGAAGTCGCCGTCGATTGTGGCACCTTCATCAAAGGAGATGCCGTAATGCTTCAGTGTTTCAATGAGCACCTCAACCGCGCCGGGCACCTCACGTTTGGCATCGGTGTCCTCAACGCGAAGGAACAGCACACCGTTTGACTGATGAGCCATACGTTCTGCGATAAGACCCTGCACAAGGTTTCCGAGGTGAACAAATCCCGTGGGAGAGGGCGCCATTCTTGTTACAACAGCACCTTCGGGGAGTGTACGGAGGGGATACTTTTCCTCAAGGGACTCGGGAGTGTCTGTCACATCGGGGAAAAGCAGGTCAGAAAGATATTTATAATCCATAGATAACTCCTCTGTTACAAACTGATTTCAACGAGGGATATACAGCAAAACTACAATTCCCTCATTATAATTTATACCTGATATTATACCATATTTTTCGCCTTTTGTCTATACGAATATTCCCGATTTTTCCATAAACATTCCATTCCCGGGCAAATGTTTTTTATAATGTTTGATGATTCCCCATCTGTGAATGGATTTTTCATATTGTTTATCATTTCTTGTTGATTTACGGCAAAAAATATGATAAAATGAAACAGAAACGTAAATTTAATTTAACGAGGTCATATTTTGAAAACACCTGAGGCAGACAGACTCGGCAGGTTTTTTCAAAAGCACGGAAAGGAATTAACATATTATGAGCACGGAAAACGGAAAAATGTTCAGAAGCGCCATCAGCGGCTACAACAAGGATGACGTGAATCGTTACATCCTTGAGTCAGACAAACAGTTCCGCGAGGAGAAGGAAAAGCTCACAAAGGATATTGAGGACATGGGCAGGTTCAACGTTGAGCTTGCGGAAAAGAACGACCGGCTTGAGGAAAAGTCGGCGGAGGCGGTCTCACGTCTTGCTGAGCTTGAAGCAGAGGCGGCTCGGCTGAAGGAGGAGATCGGCTCACTCAACGAGACCATCCGCGACCTTACCAAACGCCATGATTTTTATAAAGTCCAGACAGAGGCGCAGAACGAAACGCTGACAAAGGCAAAAGCGGAAAAAGCGGCTCTTTCGGAACAGATCGCTGCTCTGAGCGAGGAATCCCGCAAAAAGGATGCACAGATCAAAGGAGCTGCCGAAAAATACGCCGCCGATCTTGAAGTAATGCGGCAGGCGTATGAGGCGGAGCTCAAGCAGATGAAGGATGCGGCAAAGGCGGATGACGGCGTTGCATACAAGCTGGATATGTATGACAAGATCAGCTCCCAGATCGGCGACATCCTCATCAACGCCAACCGCAATTCCGATGAGATCATCACCACAGCCAAGCGCGAAGCGGAAAACATCCTCCGTCAGACAAACGCTGATGCAAAGGGAAACGCGGCGCGGATGAAGGAGAACATTTCTCACTCCTCCGACCGCGCCATCCGAGAGCTCCGCGGCGAGTTTACTGGAAGCATGAACAACTGTGTAGGCGAGATACAGACCTGCATGACCGAACTCCGCTACGAAGCCGATTCCCTCCTCTCCCTCCTTGAAAAAAAGCAGGCTGAGATTGCCGAAAGGATCGATTTTTACAGCGCAGGTCTCACAGAGGCTGTGGCTGACAGATTAAAGGCCCTTGATACGGAATACAGCGGAATCATCGGCGGCGAAAGTGCGGCAGAATGACAGACGATAAGAAGATCGGAGGCAGAATCCGCGAGCTTCGCCTGAAAAAAGGGATGACGCAAAAGGAATTGGCAGGGGATCATATTACAAGAAATATGCTCAGTCTCATCGAAAACGGCTCATCCTGCCCTTCGGTTGGAACTTTGATGACACTCGCCGAAAGACTGAATGTTCCTGTCGGATATTTTTTCACAACCTCTCCCGAGGAGGAGAAAAGTTATCACAAATCCGCTGTTATTCCTGCTATGAAACGTGCCTTTTCCGATGGAGACTACGAAAAATGCACCGAGCTTTGCGACGCCCTTCCCATCATGTATGCCGACGATGAGATCGCCATGATCGCCGCCACGGCAAACATAAAAACCGCCATCCGCTGTGCCGGACGATACGAATTGAACCGCGCCGCCGTCCATCTTATGAAAGCTGCAGATTATTCAAACAAGTCCATCTATTTGGAGCGTTCCTTTTTTCGTGCTGTGGAATATTACACCCTTCTCTTTAAGAATCTGAATTCGGAGGAGACCCCCGCCCTCCTTGCCGACCTCGCCTACGCCTCCCCCCTTGTTCCACACGACATGATCCTGTATTTCAGCCTCCTTCGCCACACCGAATCCATGACAAGCGCTGCCGTCCCCTTTCTGCACGGCACCGTATGTGAGAAGCACATTGAAGCAATCCTGATGATGAAGGAAGAAAAGTGGGCCCGTGCGCTGAAGATTCTGAAATCGCTGATACAGGACGAGGCTCTTCCCTATTTCATGCGCTACCGCGTTTTATGTGATCTTGAGAACGCTTCCAACAAAATGGGGGATATGCGTGTTGCATATGTTTCCGCGAGACGGAAGCTGGAGCTGCTGAAATCCACAGATTGAGCATCGTTTCACATAGGATATACAAAAAAGGATATACAAAAAACCGTCCGAAGATTTATGGAACAATCCTTCGGACGGTTTATTTTCTATTTATCGCTCAGGGGATCAGAGGTACTTCTTTACTACATCGGAAGCATCTTCAATGGGGAGAGAAGATGTCATTACGCAGTTGACCTCGTGGGACTTGAGGAGAGCATCAATTTCCTTGAGGAAGTAGTCGAAGCTTGCCGCGTCGTTCTGGCAGATCTTCAGCGCGGAGTCAACGAAGATGTCTGTTACGTCGTGGTTGCTCGCCAGAATACCTGCGATGAAGCCGTAGAGAGACTGACCGTCTGTTACGAGGTATTCTTCTGTATCAATAAGTCTGCACTGGTACTTGATGTCGAACTTCAGCTTGTCGCCCTTTTCGATGCATACAACGGAGCCCTTGGTGGTTGCGAGTGCGTTGTTTACCATTTCGATGAGAGTCTTTGTCTTGCCTGTTCCCTTTGTGCCGATAATGAGCTTAATCATATATTTTTGCCTCCTGCAAATAAATTTTCAATTTCGTTTATGAACCCGTCAGTTCATTCTTGCTTCGAGAGCCTTCTTCTGTTCTTCAAATCCGGGCTTGCCGAGAAGAGCGTACATATTCTTCTTATATGCCTCAACGCCGGGCTGGTCGAAGGGGTTGACACCCAGCATATAACCGGATACCGCACACGCCAGCTCGAAGAAGTATACGAGATAACCGAAGGAGTATGCGCTTCTGTCCGCGATCTCAAGAACAATATTGGGCACGCCGCCGTCGTTGTGAGCGAACAGGGTACCTGTCATAGCCATACGGTTTACCTCATGCAGCTCCTTGCCGGAGAGGAAGTTCAGTCCGTCAACGTTTGCTTCGTCGTTGGGGATAACCACGGTGTCAGCCGATGTCTTGAAATCAAGAACGGTCTCAAACATG
>SVSU01000142.1 GCA_015064135.1 Oscillospiraceae bacterium | reverse complement strand
CTTACTTCTGCTATGCCGCTATCCTCATGGCAGGGCTTGACGGTATCAAGAACAAGATCGATCCTCACGCAAACGGCTGGGGTCCCTACGACGTGAACCTCTACCACCTGAGCGACGAGGAAAAGGCAAAGCTCCATCACCTGCCCACCTCCCTTCCCGAAGCACTTGACGCACTGGAAGCAGACCACGACTACCTGACAGAGGGCGGTGTGTTCCCCGTTGAGCTTATCAACAACTTCATCAAGGCGAAGCGCGAAGAGTGCAGTCAGCTTGCAGCTATTCCCCATCCTGCTGAGTTTGACAAGTACTACAATCTGTAATCTCAATATCTCACACAACAAAAACATCCCGGAAGACATTTCGTTTCTCCGGGATGTTTTTTTACAATTCATAAACATAAAACACTTCATCGCCTTCATAAAAATGGAGGACATCAAATCCCGCATCTTCAAGCAAACGGCAGGCAGCCTTGTTCTCTCGGCTTACCGTAGCACGGAATCCGACGATATCGCCAAACATCATTTCGCCTTCTTTGATCACTCGATCAATAACAGCCCGTCCGACGCCCATCCGCTGACTCTCGGGTGAAACGACGATTCTTGCCAGACTCATAAAGTTATTATTCTTCTCAAGCTCGATAAACGCCAAGAGCGTCCCCTCCAACTTTACCGAGAGCAAAAAGCGGTTCTCATCCCCCGAATCCGGGGAAATCCCCTGTGAAAAATCACCGTCTGGCAGAAAATCCTCCACGGGCATCCATGGGTACACCGACGGATGGCTAAACCACTCGGAAATGACGGAGAGATCCTCCCTTGTTGTTCTCTCAAGGCGAAGCTGATTCCAAAATTCAGTGCAATACTTTTTTATATGCACATCAGCCTTCCTCAATATGGCGGAACAGGTCGGCGGCAGTACCTCCCTCGCGGCTTCAAAGGACAGCATCTCCAGCCCTTTCCCTTCTGTCCACAATTTCAGTCGGTCGGCTCTTTGTTCGCCGATATCGCCGATTATGTAGTCCACTCTCTCCGTATTGCCATCCGCAAGCATTCGGCAGACGGAAAAATCCAAAGTCTCTTTGAAATCCGGTGTGATCGCCAGAAGGCTTTCCGCCGTCCTCACAGCACAATCTGTCACCTCTTCACCGTCGTTCACCGTGCCCTGTGCAAAAACACAGTTCCCTTTTTCCCGCTTTTCATTCTCACTTCGGGAAATCAGTCTCTTCCCTTTGCTCGACAAAGCGGTATTGACAAGGAGATACTTAACCTCTCCGTACATCGCGCTGTAAAGAATCAGCCTTACAGAATGATTTGTGTTTTCCATTGATTCCAACGCAGCATTGCCTCCGATCTACTTCCCATCGCAAAGGGTGAGTATATCCCTTGCCGTACTTACACAGCGATCCGCACCCGAAGCCCGGAGCGTTGCCTCGTCACGATAGCCCCATAATACACCGACTGCCGTCATTCCGGCGTTTTTCGCTGTGCGCATATCCACATCGGAGTCGCCCACAAACAGCACCTCCGAAGGGGACACGCCAAACTGCTGTGCAATCTTCAAAGCCCCCGTCGGATCGGGCTTGTGGGGGTACATTCCGTCTCCAACCACAATTTCAAAAAGGTCGGGGATAAGACGGTCCACAATCTCCGCCGCATGGCTCGCCTTTTTGTTGGTACACACCGCAAGTCGAAGCCCCATACCCTTCATTTCCCGAACGGTTTCCTCAACCCCTTCATAAATGTAGGTAGCATCGCAGTAGTGAGCGCCATAGTAATCTGTGTAAACCGAAACGCATCGGTCAATAAGAGCATCGTCGGGCAAAACCGCTTTCCTGCCTGCCTTTTCCATACTCATTTCAACCATCTTTATCACATAGTCTCTCTCGCAGAAGTTTACCCCCGTCATCATTTCCTCCATACTGAGTGGGGGAAAATCAAACAACTCACGAAGCATATGATTGATTCCACCGAGAAGATCTGCCGCAGTGCAGGCAATGGTTCCGTCCAGGTCAAAAATGACCGCTTTTATTCTCTCTTCCATGTTTCCACTCACTTTCTTCTCATCGCCTTGACCTTCGCCTCATCGGGGGTCACATAACATGACCAGTTGGTGTGATAGATCACAAGCCCGGGCTTAGAACCTGCCGGCTTTTTCACCTGACGCACCTTCATATAATCCACGGGAACCATAACGCCATCCTTCGCCTTTGAATTATATGCCGCAATCATGGCAGCCTCCGTGAACACATCCTCCGGCGGATCGTCCTCCCCATCCCGGCACACAAGAACCACATGGGATCCCGGCTGATTCTTTACATGGAACCACCAGTCATTGCGGTCTGCCAGCTTGGTTGTAAGATAATCGTTTGCGATATTGTTCTTCCCAACCAGAACCGTGTGTCCGTCCGTGGTCTCATACTCCGCGATCAAGGGACGGGCAGCCTTTTTTTCGGTGTAATTCTTCATTTTGGAGGCATAGCCGCTGTGGTAAAGCTCCTCCCTGATCTCAGCAAGCTCTCGCTCTCCGTCGGCACGGGAAAGGGCATCGAGGACCGTATAAATATAAGCAAGCTCCTCCTCCGCCAGTTTGATCTGCTCGGCAAGATGGATTCTCGCCGCCTTTGATTTATTATACTTTTTGTAGTAAACCTGTGCATTCGCCGAAGGGGTCAGCCGCTTATCCATGGGTATGGTAACGCTCTCAGCATTCTCGCTCCAGTAGTTTTCCAGTACCGCCTCCTCCATACCGCGCTTCAGTCGGTAGATGTTGGCAGTGATGAGGTCGCCCCAGAGTTTGTATTTCTCACCCTCATCGCAGTCTGAGAGCTCCTCTCGCTGGATGGACATTTTTTTGGTGATCCTCGTCTCCGCGTTTGAGAGAAGCTTGAAAATATCCGCCGCTTTTCTGTGCAGTCTTTCGTCACGGCTTCGCTCCTCAAAGTAGGCGTCAATCAGCTCGCCGAAGGTCTCCGTCTGTATTACCTCCATGGGACTGCCGTATTGGCGAAGTTCCATGAAGCAATACTCCACGGGCACCCCCATCTCATTGCGGACGATATAGGGTGTGCCGCCCCCCTTTTTCAGAATATCAATAAAATCAAAAAACTTTGCCCCCAGCTCCCTCGCACATTCGTCCATGGTACCGTCAGGCTTTCCCGATGCGCGATAGGCGATCTCCCTTGCGCACACGGGGGCAATGCCTGCGAAATTGGAAATGATAAACTTTTCCGCAGACTTTGACCCCTCCGCACAGGATGCCAGCTTGTTGAACAGTTTCATATCCACCTCATCGGATGTGGGATCGAGCTTATCCTGCTTCGGCGGCAGCTCGTAAATCATGCCCGAGAGCACCTGACGCTTTTCGCTGGTGGTAAAGTCAATGCTTTTCAGCACTCCGAGAATCTTGTCCTCCGCATTGGTGATAATGATGTTGCTGAACCGCCCCATAATCTCGCAGATAATGTGCTTCTGTGTGGCAAATCCCATCTCGTCGTGGGTGTCAAAGGTGAGCCTTGCCGCACGCTCAAAACCGAGCTGGGAAGCGGAATGGAATCGGGCTCCCGAGAAATGCTTTCTCAGCATCATGCAGAACATGGGCGGTGTCGCGGGGTTCTCCACCTTGGATTTTGTAATGTTCATCCTTGCCCCCGAACTTCCGGCATTGATGAACAGTCGGTGATCCCCCCCTCTCGAACGGATGAGAAGCACCACCTCATCGTGGGAGGGCTGGTAGATCTTGTCTATCTTTCCCCCCTCTAATTTTTCGTTGATCTCTCTGAGCACACAGCTCAGCATACCGGCATCAAAAGCCATAGTTACCTCTATTTTCTATCGTTATTGTATCTGTCGCTGCGAATTAAAAGGAGGTTTCCTCCCCCTCATCCTCATCAATCCTGTAACACACGAAGGGCATGGATTTTCTCACAAGAGTGAAGCCCACCTTCTCTGCGGTTTTTCGTGAGGGGATGTTACCAATGTCACACACATACTCAACGGGCACACCGCGCTCAAGCAAATATTTTGCAAGTTCCGCAACGCATTCGCTGCCGTAGCCCTGTCCTCTGTATTCCTCGGCGCACTCCACATTCAGCTCGTAGAAGCCCTTATC
>SVSU01000141.1 GCA_015064135.1 Oscillospiraceae bacterium | reverse complement strand
CTCGGGCAGAACCACGTCGCCGAACCAGTCCACACCAAAGCTGCTGACCCCGCCGATGATCATGTCCGCACCGTGGATGGCAGTCTTCATCTCCTCAATCTGATAATACTCCACCCCACAGGGGAAGTCCTTCGTAAACTTCGGGTGCCGACCCGTCTCCCGACAGGTGTCAATAATCTCCCTGTCAAGATGAGTGCCCACCAAACGAACCGTGTGTCCGTTCTCTCTCGCCGGAAACGCCAGCGCCGAACCCATCATACCCGAACCGATAATTGTTACTGTTGCCATAGTTATTTTTTGAGGAAACTTTTTGAAAAAAGTTTCCTCAAGCTCCTTCAAAAACTTTTATACTATTATACCATAATCGCAATCCGGACACAAGAAGAAAAGCCTTGAATTTTTCAAAATTCTGTGCTACTATTATAATATATAAATGTATAAAAGTTTTTTGGGGGTCTTAGGGGGCCTTTTTCCAAAAAGGTCCCCTAAAAAAATTATGCTTAATAAACCCGTAACCATACTGAAAAATGTAGGCGACAAGAGGGCGGCGGCTCTTGCGAAGATGGGGATCACGACCGTTGGCGATCTTGTAACCCATTTTCCCCGCGCGTATCAGAACAGGGGGGATATCCTCACGGTGGAGGAGGTCAAAGGTCGGCTTCGGGAGAAGTTAGCGAGCCTGACGTATGCCGCCGAGGAGAAGGTATCCCTTTACTCCGACCCCTGTGCGGTGATCCTTACCGCCGCATCGGAGCCTACCGTAAAGAACATCCGCCGCGGCATGACCCTTGTGAAGTTCCGCGCCTTTGACGACACGGGGATGTGCGACATCACCTACTTCAACATGGGATATATGAAGGATGTTGTTCACACGGGGGACACCTTCCGCTTTTTCGGGCGGTTTTCTCTGCTGGGAAACCGTCTGCAGGCAGCGAATCCCATTTATGAAGCAGTACGGGAAGGAGGAACGCTCCCTGCCATCGTGCCCGTGTACCCCCTCACCGCGGGAATCACGCAAAAAATGATGGCGCAGCTCACGTCGGACGCTCTCCGCTATGCACGGTCGGCGCTGACGGAATACCTTCCCCCTCACATTCTCTCGGAAATGGCGCTCCCTGCCTATTCCTACACCATCGACAACCTGCACCGTCCCGAAAGTATGGCGGCGCTGGAAATCGCTCAGAGACGGCGTGTGTTTGAGGAGCTTTTCTTCCTGTTCACCGCCCTTGCCGCCTCCGGAAACAAGAAAAAGCAGAAAAGCCGCTATCCAATGGGGGACATCGACCTTTCCGAATTCAAGAGCCACCTCCCCTTTGAGCTGACCTCGGCACAAGAACGGTGTGTCAGCGAGATCGCCCGAGACCTGTCGGGAGAGTTCGTCATGAACCGTATGCTGACGGGGGATGTCGGCAGCGGAAAGACCGTGGTGGCGGCGGCTGCACTGTATCTCGCGGTGAAAAACGGATACCGAGGTGCGGTCATGGTGCCAACGGAAATCCTCGCCGCACAGCATTACAAGGATCTCTCCGCCCTGTTTGAACCCATGGGCATCCGATGCGCCCTTCTCACGGGATCCACACCCAAACGGGAGCGTGATGCCATTCTTGCTTCTCTCTCCCCCATCACCATGGAGGGAATGGGTACGGATATCGTCATCGGCACTCATGCGCTGATCTCGGGAGGTGTGGAGATTGACCGCCTCGGTCTTGCGGTCATCGACGAACAGCACCGATTCGGCGTGGCACAGCGTGCGGCACTTCTTGAAAAATGCGAGAGCCTCCACAGCCTGACCATGAGCGCAACTCCCATCCCCCGAACCCTCACCCTTGCCCTCTATGGGGAGATCGACGTGTCAAGAATCGACGAATTGCCCAAGGGACGGCAGAAAATCGACACCTTTGTGGTGAACGAGGGGTACAGGGACCGACTGAACGGCTTCATACGCAAACAGGTTGACGAAGGGCATCAGGTGTATATCGTGTGCCCTGCGGTGGAGGAAAAGAAAAAAGACCCCTCGGCGGAGGATGCGGAGGAGATGTCAAACGTCACCTTCGGAAGCATCTGGGAGACAGAAACCGACCTGCCCCCCTTGAAGGCGGCGGAAAGCTATGCGGCATCTCTTGCGGAACAGCTTCCCGAATTGAACATCGCCTTTGTTCACGGCAAGCTGAAGCCAAAGCAGAAGGACACGGTCATGCAGGAATTCTCCGCGGGAAACGTGGATGTGCTGGTATCCACCACGGTCATTGAGGTGGGGGTGAACGTACCCAACGCCACTCTCATGATCGTGGAAAATGCGGAACGGTTCGGCTTATCCCAGCTCCACCAGCTCCGCGGACGTGTGGGAAGAGGAAGCGCGAAATCCTACTTTATTCTGGTCTCCGACGCACGGGGAGACACCGCACGGCAGAGGCTTGCCGCCATCAAAAGCACCACCGACGGCTTCCGAATTGCGGAATACGACTTAGAACAGCGGGGACCCGGGGATTTCCTCGGCTCCGACTCCATCAAGCAGCACGGTCAGATGCGGCTGAGTCTTGCGGCAGGCTGCCGTGACACAGGATTGATCGAGCGTGCGGTGGCTCTGGCGAAAGCAACGGTTGCCGACGACCCCACCTTGTCGAAGGAAGAAAACAAGGGTCTTGCGGAAAAGGTGCAAAAGCTCCTCCGTGAAAGTGAAAATCTGGTGAATTGACAGGGGCTTGAATTATTTACTGTAGGGGAAGCGTTTCGCTTCCCGTTTCCGAGATACGAACGATTTTATGCGGGAGGGGAGAACCCTCCCTTACGGATTTTTTATGTTCCGTCCGCACTCCGCACGGAATGTCGGGATTGTTCCGAAAATCCGTGCTATAATGGAGCTGCAGATCAGGGAGAGGAGATCGTAACCATGGATTGGATCATCGGGATACAGAAAGCCATCAACTACATCGAAGAGCATCTGACGGAAGAGATCGACTACGATGCGGTGGCGGCTCAAAGCTATTCGTCAAGCTATCATTTTCAGCGAGTGTTCAGCATCCTCTGTGGGTTCACCGTAGGGGAATATATCCGAAACCGCAGACTTACTCTTGCCGGCATCGAGCTTGCGGCGGATCAGGCAAAGGTTATCGACGTTGCGCTGAAATACGGGTACGAAACCCCCGACAGCTTTACAAAGGCGTTCCGTAAATTCCATGGGATTCTGCCGTCCCAGGTGCGCACCAACGGCAGTAATCTGAAATCCTTCTCTCCCCTTGTTCTGAAAATCTCATTGGAAGGCGGAAATATCATGGATTACAGAATCGAAAAAAAGCCCGAAATGCTGCTCACGGGCTACAAGAGAAGATTCACGGGAACGCGAACCCCGGAGGCGCGTTCCGAACAGGAGTGCGATTTTTATGTCAACACACGAATGAATCAGTACATCCTCCACGGAATGTACCGTGACTGCGACAACGACTACAACATTATGACAAACTTCGGGGACGACGGGTACGATTTCTATATTGCATCCCGTCATGACAGAGAGGATGCGTATGAAGATATGGTGGATGACCTCAAAGAAGAAGCAAAACGCTTTGAAATCATCCGAATTCCCGAAATGCTGTATCTGATCTGCGAAACGGAACGGGCAAAGTGGCCCAATCTGCACACGGATGCCCTTCGGAAAAAAGCGGTCAGCGAATGGCTCCCCACCTCGGGATATGAGCTTGCCGACGCCCCCGAAATTGAGTTGGTCCACTGGTTTTACAAAAGAGGGGACGAAAAACTGAACAACTCCCGCTACATCGAGCTGTGGCTCCCTATCCGAAAAGTGAAGTAAATAACAAAACAGAGTATGACCAAGGCTCCCCGCCCCACGTCATACTCTGTTTCTGTATCCGTATAAAGTTTTTTGAAAGGGGTAAGGGGGAAACTTTTTGCAAAAAGTTTCCCCCTTCGGTTCTTATTTCGCAGTAAGCTTCAGAACAGCCGGTGTGGTTGTCACGGTAACGGCGGGGACGGTTACGAGGCCGTTTTCGTCGGCAGTAACGGTGCCTGTTTTGTCGCCGTATTCCCATGCAACGGTGGAGCCGGGTGCGAAGCGGCACTTCTGCAGTCTGCGGAGTGTCACGTCGGCGGTAGCGGTTTCGGGGAAGGTCACGCGGGACTCCCACTCGGCAGCGGTAAGGAGGCGAAGCTCCATTGTG
>SVSU01000011.1 GCA_015064135.1 Oscillospiraceae bacterium | reverse complement strand
AACGCTTTGACATTATTCTCCCTAAAGGAGCCTTGTCCTCAATTTGTCCGCAGGAAGCCTTTGGAGAGCCGAAAAACCCTTATAAATCAAGGCTTTTTCGGATACCGTGGGTCATTCCCACTCAATAAATTCAGGTTGCACTTTGGAGAATTTTCCGCAAGGGAAATTCTCGGGAGTGGGACAGCTCGCTTACAATTCTAACCACACACCATTCCCACTCAATAAATTCAGGTTGCACTTTGGAGAATTTTCCGCAAGGGAAATTCTCGGGAGTGGGACAGCTCGCTTACAATTCTAACCACACACCATTCCCACTCAATTCACGGAAAACGGTTGAATAAATCCCGCATATATGCTATAATGGCATATAAAAATGCCGCATGAAAGGATGCCATTGCCATGCAAAAAATCAAAACCATCTCTGTTGCAGGTCCCACTGCATCGGGAAAAACCGCACTTTCCGTTGAGCTTGCAAGACGCCTCGACGGCGAGATTGTGTCCTTTGACTCCATGCAGCTGTACCGCGGCATGAACATCGGAACGGCCACACCTGACATGACCGAGCGCGGCGGCATCCCACACCATATGTTCGATATATGCGAACCCGAGGACTCCTTCTCGGCGGCGGATTATGCTGCCGCTGCCGCACCCGTCATTACCGACATTGCATCACGGGGAAAAGCGGTAATCCTCTGCGGCGGAACCGGGATGTACCTTGACTCACTGATGAAAATTTCTTCCTACAAGGAGGGAAAATCCAACGAGGGACTGCGGAAGGAACTTGCAGAGTACGCCGAGAAAAACGGCAACGAAGCCCTGCACCAAAAACTCCGCGAGATCGACTCCGAATCCGCCGAAAAAATACACCCCAACAATGTTAAACGGGTCATCCGCGCCATTGAGATCTACCGTCTCACGGGAATGACGAAAACGCAGGTGGATGCGGAGCAGGTAACGGGGGAGTGTGCATACGACAACACCAACGTTATCATCGACTACCGCAATCGCGACATTCTCTACGATCGCATCAACCGCCGTGTTGACCTTATGCTCCGTGACGGTCTCATTGAAGAAGCGCGTACACTCTACGACAGCGGCAGACTTGGGGGAAAAACCGCATCACAAGCCATCGGCTACAAGGAACTGGTGCCCTATTTTGAGGGGAAATGCACCCTCATTGAAGCGGCTGAGCAGATCAAGCTGAACACACGACACTATGCGAAGCGGCAGATTACATGGTTCAACCGATACGACGGCATCCGCCTTGCCCCCGACGAAGGGGAGGTACTGCGAACAGCGTCGGAATTGGCGGACGCGGTTGTGGAAGCGATTTCATAATATATATCAAATCAACACAACAGGGAACATCTCAAATCCGAGGTGTTCCCCCTTGTTTTTTCCCCATGATTGTGCTATAATACCCACGACGGCAGGGGTACCTATGAGGTTCACTGAGCCTCGGTTTAAACCGGAAGCAGGTGCAAATCCTGCACGAGACCGTCACCGTGATTTACCCTACGCCGAGAATTTCCTCGGCAGCATACAAAATGCGGCAGCCGCAATGCCGTTGCCACTGAGCGAATGCTTGGGAAGGCTCATTTTGTGTGTGGGTATCAGTCGGGATACCTGCCCCGTTCCATGAAATAGCCGCGGAAGCCCGGCGCGTGGAGTTTTCCCGTTTCATGGAGCCGTCGAAACAAAATATTTTTTAAAAGGAGATTCAAGTATGAGAATCACAAAGAAAATCAATTTTCTCAAGACTTCCCTTCTCGTTCTGCTCATTGCGGCTGCAGCAGTTACTCTTCCTTCCTGCAAGGATGAGGCAAAGGACACAGGGGGGGAGACATCCGTTGTCGAGGCGGCGGAGCAGATCACCATCACCGTGGCAGTCACGGGGCCTGACGGAGCAACAACGGAGCTTCCCGTCACAACAGATGCCGAAAACCTTGAGGATGCCTTCCTCGACTCGGGCTTTATTTCGGGGGATATGGGAGAATACGGGCTCTACATCAAGACAGTAAACGGCATCACCGCAGACTATAACACCGACGGCGCTTACTGGGCAATGTACAAGGACGGCGAATATCTGATGACGGGAGCAAAGGATACACCCATCGCAGACGGTGAACATTACGAGCTGGTCTACACGGTCGGATGAAGTCACACAAAAGCGTTCGCGACATGGTGATCTTCGCCATGCTCGGCACACTGATGTTCGCAGGCAAGATGGTGATGGAGGGGCTCCCAAACATTCACCCCGTCGCCATGTTCATTATGGTGTTCACCATCGTTTATCGGGTGCGCGCCCTCATTCCCCTCGGGATCTTCGTTCTGCTCACGGGACTCTACGGCGGTTTCAATCTCTGGTGGCTGCCATATCTGTATGTCTGGGCGATCCTCTGGGGCTTGACCATGCTGATTCCGAAAAAAATACCGAAAAAGATCGCGGCTGTTGTCTACCCTCTCGTCTGCGGTCTCTTTGGGCTGCTGTACGGTATCTTCTATGCACCGGCACAGGCGGTATTGTTCGGTTACGATTTTCAAAAGATGCTTCTCTGGATATCCACGGGGCTTCCCTACGATGTTCTGCACGGTGTGGGCAACCTTGCTATGGGACTGTTGGTGCTCCCCCTTTCGGAATTGCTGAAACGGCTGGAAAAAAGCACCGGCCAAAGCATATAACAAAACGGTAATATTTTGTAAAATCGGCAGGGAACTTGAATCTCTGTCGATTTTGTGGTAGAATAAGCGCATATCGTACATAAATCGGAGAAAAACAATGAAAAAAGGCTTGATCATGGAAGGCGGTGCCATGCGCGGAATGTTCACCGCAGGGGTCACGGATGTGATGATGGAAAACGGCATCACCTTCGACGGTGCCATCGGCGTTTCGGCAGGGGCTGTGTTCGGCATCAACTACAAGTCAAACCAGCCGGGGCGCGTCATCCGCTACAACACCGCATACTGCCGTGACAAGCGGTATTGCAGCATTCGTTCCCTTATTTTCACGGGAGACCTTTACGGAAACCGCTTCTGCTACCACGAGCTGCCTAACCGACTTGACCTTTTCGACACGGAGACCTACGCCGCCTCCCCCATGGAGTTTTACGCCGTCGTCACTGATGTAGACACGGGCGAAGCGGTTTACCGACGCTGTGACCGTTGGGAGGAAGACGAGATCGAATGGCTTCGCGCGTCAGCATCCATGCCTCTTGCATCACGGATCATTGAAATTGAGGAAGGAGGCCGGCGATTCCGACTCCTTGACGGAGGTGTGGCAGATTCCATTCCCATTCGGGCATTCGAGAAAATGGGATACGACCGCAATGTGGTCATCCTGACTCAGCCTCTCGGTTACATAAAGGAGAAAAGCTCCGCCCTTCCCCTGATACGGTTTGCATACAGAAAACACCCCCGTTTTATTGAGGCTTTGGCGCGGCGGCACGAGATGTACAACGAGACCATTGAATATCTCACTCGTCGTGAGAAGGAAGGGGCGGTCTATGTGATACGCCCGAGCCGAAAGCTGCCCGTGAATCATGTGGAGAAGGATCCCATGAAACTGAGGGAATGCTATGACATCGGGCGGAAATGCTGTAATGTTGAGGAGATCAGGGCATTTCTCGGGGAGTGAATACAATAAAACAACAGGGCTGATGCATGGCAAATGCGTCAGCCCCGACTTCGTTTTTGGGTTTTTTATTCAAGATTAAGTTTTTTGGTCATGATCGTCTGTGTCACAAACCAGAATACTGACCCCATGACCGCATTGAGCACTATTCTTCCGCTAAGGCGCAGATGCGATGCCAAAGTGGAATTGGCTTCTGCCCACGCCAGCACACCGTCAAGTGAGTGGGTCATTCCGAGCACTACATAGACGATCATGAAGCCGGTAACAATACTCTGTGTTGCGATGTAATAGATGAAATATGCACCGAACGCCTTCAGAATTCTGTTCTTCTTCGCGGTCTGTCCGATGGTGATGCAGGCGTAGTATAAAAGCATATTCGACACCAGAGAAAGGATGACAAGAAGGCTTCCCTCAATGATGAAGCCAATCGAATTTGCCACGCCTGCCTCCGCAAAGAGCTCGCCTACCCCGTCCTTGATCCGATCGAACACCTCAACGAGCTTCTCGCCCGAAATTGCAATACATCCAGCAGCAACAACGGTCAGAAAACAAACCGCCTGACATACCATACCGACGAAAAGCTTTACAAAGATATGCTCTGCGTTGGTAATGGGCAGGGTGAATGTAAGATATCCCTCTGAGGTAAACATATTTTTATAAAAGCGCACAATGCATATTACAGTTGAAAGAATCAGAAGCGCCGCACACACCACAATCAGCAGCGCGACAGATGAGGTGAACGCAATGTCGTCTGCAATGTTGTCATAATCGTTAAAAAACCAAAACACTCTCGTCATCGCTGCTAAAACCAAAACGATGGGAATAAACAGAATAAAGGTACGGATATAGTATATAAATTCGTGTTTCAGCAGTTTCTTTACCATTTGAATACCTCCCTGAAGAGTTCGTCAACGCTCTTTCCCCTCTCCTCCCGTATCTCGTCCACGGTCTTATGGAGCATGATCTGTCCTCGGTTGATAAAGATCGCCTCGTCGAGCACGGGTTCGATATCGGAGATGATATGTGTGGAGATGAGCACCGAGGCATCGGGGTTATAGTTGTTGATAATGGTGGAGATCACATAGTCTCTCGTTGCGGGGTCCACCGCTGCGATGGGCTCGTCGAGAACGTAAAGGAGGGCGTTTCTGCTCATCACGAGAATCAGGCACACCTTTTCCTTATTTCCCTTCGAGAGATTCTTCAGCCTCATGTTTTTGGGTACTCCCAAACGCTCCAGCATCTCGTAGGCAAGAGATGGACGGAAATCCTCGTAAAAATCGCAGAAAAGCGAAACGATCTGCTGTACAGTCATCCACGAGGGCAAGAAGTTGTTGTCGGGGAGATAGGAAACCAGCTTTTTCGTCTCCACTCCGGGTGTCTTGCCGTTTATCAGTATGCCCCCCTCGGTGGGAGTGAGCAGACCGTTGATCAGTTTGATCATTGTGGTCTTTCCCGAGCCGTTGGGGCCTAAAATTCCGATGATTTTCCCACGTTCGACGGTAAGATCGACCCGATTCAGTGCAAGCACGTTACCGTATCGTTTCGTCAGCCCCGAAATTTTCACAAGCTCAGTCATTGTTTACCTCCTTGACAGTTATTCACATATTTGATAATCTCATCCGGGCCGCACCCGAGCTGTGTCATTGCCGCCAGGTATTCCTCGGTCTTTTTTATCCTAAGAGACTTCACCTCGTCCACAGCGGCATCAATGTTTTCGTTCACATACCACCCCGAGCCGCGCACCGAATGGATCACGCCCAGCCGTTCCAGCTCATCAAGGGATTTTTGAACCGTGTTCGGATTGACACCTGCCAGAAGTGCAATCTCTCTCACCGAAAGAAGCTTTTCTCCCCCCGAAAACTCTCCGCCTGCAACGGCAGCACAGATCAGCTCACAAATCTGCGGACATATGGGACGGGATTTGTCAAGCGTCCAATTCATTTGATCACCTCTTTCCGTATCACTGCACCATCAGTCACTATACCATCAGCCACTGTACCATCAGTGTAATACAGTTTTCGCAATTTGTCAAGGGTATAGAAGGAAAAATATTCTTTTTTTGTTAAACGTACTGTGGGATGTCCCACGTTTTACTGAAGCTGCGGCACGGGGGCGCGAGATGTACAATGAAACCTTTGAATATCTCACTTGTGAAGAGGAGAATAAGGCGCTGATTTTGCGTTATTTTTCTACCCAAATCCACATTTCGTCTTGACAAACTACCCAAATCATGCTACAATTATATAATGCGTGGATATTTGTGTAAGTAGCAGTCAATCCCCGTCCCAAAGAGAGAGGCACCGTCGGCTGGAAGTGCTTCGGATGGGCTGATTCGTGAATTTCAGCAAAGGTAGCGTTCTGCGGAAACTGCCGCGGCCCTTGTGGTCTGCCGCTGACTAAGCAGGGTGTATGTGCTCACGTCAAAAGCACGGAAAGTGCGGATTTATTTCCGAAATTGGGTGGTACCGCGGGCTGCAGCTCGTCCCTTTGGGATGGGGCTGTTTTTTGTTTTGCCCGTCTCGGCGCATCCCCCTCCCAATTCATCAAATTTGCAACATAAACAGAAAGGAATATAACAATGGCAGACAAAACATTTGAAGTGAGAGAGTCCTTCGCCAAAGCACTGGCAGAAGTTTCCGCCCTCACCGACCTCGACAAGCTGAGAGTGGAATACCTCGGCAAAAAAGGTCTTGTCACAGACCTGATGAAGGACATGAAGTCCCTCTCCATTGAAGAAAAGAAAACCTTCGGCCAGGCGGTCAACGTTTTGAAGGACGAGATCACCGAGGCTATCGCCGCAAAGCAGGAGGAACTGAAGCAGCGCGAGATCGAGCTTGAAAACAGCCGTATGCCCGAGTTCGATATCACAATGCCCGCTGATCTTGCGCGCGGCTCCTATCATCCCATCACACTGGTTCAGCGCCAGTGCGAGGAGATCTTCAAGTCCATGGGCTTCACCGTGGAGGATTACAGCGAAGTGGTTACGGACTACGAATGTTTTGAATCCCTCAACATCCCGAAGAACCACCCTGCCCGTGATATGCAGGACACCTATTATCTGGATAACGGTCAGCTTCTCAAGACCCAGACATCCGCCGCCCAGAATGCCATTTACAAAAAATACAAGGACCAGCTTGTAAACGAAGGAAAGGCAATCAAGGCGATCTTCCCCGGCAGATGCTTCCGCAATGAAGCGACAGACGCCTGCCACGAGAACACATTCTTCCAGATGGAGGGTGTTATGGTTGACCGGAACATCTCCATCTCCAACCTGATCTTCTTTATGAAAACCATGCTCTCCGAAGTGTTCCGCAAGGACATCAAGGTACGTCTGCGCCCCGGCTTCTTCCCCTTCGTGGAGCCCGGCTTCGAGCTTGACATAAGCTGCCTCATCTGCGGCGGCGAGGGCTGTCCCTCCTGCAAGCACAGCGGCTGGCTTGAGCTCTGCCCCTGCGGTATGATCCACCCCGAGGTGCTCTCGGCAGGCGGTATTGACCCCGAGGAGTACATCGGCTTTGCCTTCGGCCTCGGTCTCACACGACTTGCCATGATGAAGTACGGCGTCAAGGACATCCGCGACCTGAACAGCGGAAGCCTCAAGTGCCTTGACCAGTTCACCGACGATAAGTAAGAAAGGAGTGCAGTCAAATGTTTATTTCAATGAACTGGATTTCGGACTTTGTTGACCTGTCCGGAATCGACAAGCTGGAGCTTATCAGCAAATTCTCCCTTTCCACCGCTGAAGTGGAAAATGAGATCTTCTTCAAGGGAAGCGACATCGACGGCATCGTTGCGGCTCGCATCCTTTCCGTGGAAGAACACCCCGAATCAAAGAAGCTCCATCTTCTGAAGGTTGATATCGGAGAGGGTGAACCCGTGGATGTAGTCTGCGGCGCACCCAATGTTCGCGTCGGTATGCTGACTGCTTTCGCCAAACTCGGTGCGAAGATCGGGGACATCACCATCACCCCCCGTGCGCTTGCCGGCTACACATCAAACGGTATGTGCTGCTCCGAAAAGGAGATCGGCATCAGCGATGCAAACGACGGTATTATGGACCTCACCGACGATATTCCCGTGGGCACCGACCTGAAAACCGTATACGAGATCGAGGACATCGTGTTTGAAGTTGACAACAAGTCCCTCACAAACCGCCCCGACCTGTGGGGACACTACGGTATCGCACGCGAAATTGCTGCCCTTGCAAACCGTCCCCTCAAGCCCCTGGATAAAGCTGACCTTTCCGTTTACGAAAACCTTGAAAAGGTTGACCTGAAGATTGAGGATCCCCTCTGTCAGCGCTACTCCTGCCTTAAGTTCGGCAACATTTCCGTTCACCGCAGCCCCGTTAATATGCGCATCCGTCTCTTCTACTGCGGTATGCGTTCCCTCAACTTCCTTGCAGACCTGACAAACTACCTCATGCTGGAAATGGGTCAGCCCATGCACGCCTTCGACTCACGCAAGGTTGAAAAAATCCGCATCAAGCGCTTCGACAAACCCTTCAACTTCACTACCCTGGACGGTGTGGAACGCGCTATTGATGAGAACACACTCATGATCTGCAATGGCGATATTCCCGTTGCCATCGCAGGCATCATGGGCGGTCTTGACTCCGAGATCGTGGCTGATACCTCTACACTCACACTGGAATCCGCCACATTTGACGCGGCGTCCATCCGTAAATCCACCGTTCGTCTCTCTCATCGTACCGACGCTTCCATGCGTTACGAAAAGAGCCTTGACCCCGAGATGACCGTTGCCGCAGTTGCACGTTTTGTAAAGCTGCTCACCGACATCGACAGCAGTGCAGAGGTGGTTTCCGCCCTCACAGATGAAGTGGCATTCCGCTATCCCGAGGTATCCCTCTCCTTCAGCAAGGCATTCGTTGACCGCTACACAGGCATTGCCATCGACAACGACACCATCGTAAAGACCCTCACCTCCCTCGGCTTCGGCGTAGACCTCAAGGGGGATGACTTTACCGTTTCCGTTCCCAGCTGGAGAGCAACAAAGGACGTTACCATCAAGGCGGACATCATCGAGGAGATCACCCGTATCTACGGCTATGACAACTTTGATGTTCACACCGCAGAGGCTCCCCTCTACCCCGTTCGCGCCGCACAGGAAAAGACCGACGAGGACAGAATCAAGGACACGCTGGTAAAGCGTTTCTCCCTCCACGAGACCCACTCCTACATCTGGGCGTATTACGATGAATACAAGGCTCTGGGCATTGACATTGAGCCCAATGTTGAGCTTATCAACGCTACCAACCCCAATATCAAGACTCTCCGCCGCACCATCGTTCCCACACAGCTTTGCCAGATCAAGACCAACACCGCATATGCCGCTGACTTCGGTATTTTCGAGATCGGTCATGTAATCGAAGGCACAAAGGCTGACGGTCTGTGCGACGAAAAGAAGAAGCTTGCCATCACCCTGTACTCCAAGACCAAGGACATCGAGGCACTGTATTTTGAGCTTCGCGACATCCTTGCCGTTCTTGCCGATGATATCAAGCATCAGCCTCTCACATTCGCAAAGACTGACGCGGCACTGAGCTGGCAGCACCCGAAAAATCTGAACAAGATCTTCGTGGGCGGACGCGAGCTCGGCACAATGGGTATCGCCAACGCCAACGTGGCAAAGAAGATCGACAAGAAGGCGAATATCGTTTGGGCGGAGATCGATGTTGCTGAATTTGCAAAGATTGAAAACGCAAGCATCCGTTATGCCGAGCCCTCCAAGTTCCCGGAAATTGAAATCGACCTGTCCTTCCTCTCCGAAACCTACGCGCCCATTGCAAAGGCTATCGAAGAAGCAAATTGTGCTCTCATCAAGAAGGTCAGCGTGGTTGACACATATGCAGACGACAGCGGCAAGTCCATTACCGTCCGTCTCCTGTTCTCCCATCCCGAGCGTACACTGACAAAGGAAGAGGTTCTCGCTATTGTCAACGGTATTCTTGACCGTCTGGCGAAGGATAATATCAAGCTGAAGTACGAGTTTACGCTGTAATTCAGATTAAATCCCACCGCAGCAAAAAAACGGTAGGGGCAATTTGTGGTTCCCCGTTCGTAGAAGTTTTTTCACACGAACGGGCGAATCATGAATCGCCCCTACATTTTTATTTCTCGATAAACGCAAGCCGCACATTGGAGAATTTTCCGAAAGGGAAATTCTCGGGAGTGGGATGGTTCGCCTGCAAATCAAGCTGCACGTTACTCCCACTCGATAAACGCAAGCCGCACATTGGAGAATTTTCCGTGAGGGAAATTCTCGGGAGTGGGATGGTTCGCCTGCAAATCAAGCTGCACGTTACTCCCACTCGATAAACGCAAGCCGCACATTGGAGAATTTTCCGTGAGGGAAATTCTCTGGAGTGGGACGGTTCGCCTGCAAATCAAGCTGCACGTTACTCCCACTCGATAAACGCAAGCCGCACATTGGAGAATTTTCCGTAAGGGAAATTCTCGGGAGTGGGATGGTTCGCCTGCAAATCAAGCTGCACGTTACTCCCACTCGATAACCTCCCCTGCGGAAATATACGAGAGACTGCGCATCCTTTCCTTCATGAAGGCAAATTGCTCCAACCCCGTACAGTGGCAGGTGATGTACGCCGTGTCATATCCGTCAAGGACAGCCGCATATCGTGCCAGCTCATCCCCCGTGGGAATCTTTGAAAAGTGGAATCCGCCCACCAGCACATCGGGCTTGAACCAGCGCACAATATCAAGAACTCCGCGATGGGAGCAGCCGCTGAACAACACTCGCTTCCCTTTTTCCTCACAAAGCATATACTGCTCATGACGGAAGTCGTCGGGCACCGCAACACCGTCCTCCACCATATTGAGCCCGAAGGAGCCGAGGTCGTACAGCTTTTCCCCATCCCTTTTATCAGTCAGGGTGATGCCATCCCCCAACGCCATCTCTCCGTCGGTGAACACAAGCCTCTTCTCATCAGCAAGGGTTGTGTCAAGTCCGATATATTTTCCCACACCGTCGTATCGCTCACCAAAGGCATATCTGCTGAGATACACGGGGGCTGTTTTGTTCAATTCAAGGAACCGCTTCACCCCACCGCCGTGGTCGTAGTGTCCGTGGGACAGCACCGCCGTATCCACAGCGGAAAGATCAACGTCCAGCCGCGCCGCATTTTCCGCAAAAAGCTCCGTCTGACCCATATCAAAAAGGATGGTGCGTCCGTTGGTCTCAATAAAAAGGCTCAATCCGTGCTCGGCGCCGAAGGTATCACAATACGCTGTGTTTTCGCAAAGACAGGTGATCTTCATTCCCACAACCTCCGTTTTTTATGTTTAGTATACCATATTTTTCCCTCGAAGGCAAGAAATTCAGACTATTTTTGTTGTATTATATCCAATCATGTGCTATAATAAGGTATAACCTACCAAAAAAGGAGACAATTCTATGGAAATGGTACTTCTGACCGCCCTCGGTGTGGGAGGTGCGACCCTCTTCGGCTCGGTCATCGGATTTGTATTCAAAAAAATCTCACATCGCTTCTCCGACATCGTCCTTGCCTTTGCCGCAGGGGTCATGCTTGCCGCCGCAGTGCTCGGGCTGATTATCCCATCCGTTGATTACGGCACCGAAACCTTCGGAACGGGGCTTGGAATCGTTATGACCCTCGCAGGTATTTTCGCAGGTGCTCTCTGCCTCAATCTTATCGACAAGGTTGTCCCCCATCTCCACAAAATGATAGGCGCGGACATTGAGCCTCACGGCAATACCAGTCTCAGCAAAGTGCTCCTTTTCGTCACCGCCATCGGCATTCACAACCTCCCCGAAGGGATCGCGGCAGGTGTAGGCTTCGGCTCCGGCGACACCTCACAGGCTCTCCTTATTGCAGGTGGTATCGCCCTTCAGAACATCCCCGAAGGTATGGTCATCATCGGCCCCATGCTGTCGGCAGGCGTAACACCGAAGAAAACCTTTGTCTGCGCCATGATCACAGGACTGGTAGAGGTTGTCGGCACACTGCTGGGCTATTTTGCGGTCTCCATAGCATCGGCGATCCTCCCTTTCGCCCTCGCTTTTGCAGGCGGCACCATGCTCTATGTAATCAGCGATGAAATGATCCCCGAAACCCACGCACACGGAAGCGAGAGGGGCGCCACCTACTCCCTCCTCGTCGGATTCTGTCTGATGCTGGTATCGGATGTGCTTTTAAAATAACATAAAAGAGGTATAAATCATGCTTGAGATAGGAATGAAAGCTCCCGAATTTACTCTCCCCGACAAGGACGGCAGCCTCGTCTCCCTCTCCGATTTCCGCGGAAAAAAAGTGGTACTGTACTTCTATCCGAAGGACAATACCCCGGGATGCACACGGCAAGCCTGCGCTTTCGGAGAATCCTACAATGCGTTCCGCGAGAAGAATGCGGAGGTCATCGGCATCAGTCGTGACAGCGCGGCTTCCCACGGAAAATTCGCCGACAAATACGCCCTCCCCTTCATCCTCCTGTCCGACCCCGAGCTTACCGCCATTCAGGCATACGGTGTATGGCAGGAGAAAAAGCTGTACGGCAAAACCTCCATGGGTGTGGTTCGCACCACATTCGTTATTGACGAGGAAGGGATCATTCGCCGCATCATGCCGAAGGTAAAGCCGGACACAAACGCAGCGGAGGTTTTGGCTGGGCTCTAAATCGAAACGGAAAACTCCGTTCTACACATTCTTTCCCTTGCAATCGTCGCTCCCATGATGTATAATGGAATCAAGGGAACCGGTAAACCTTAATCTGCAGAAGAGGAGGTAATATGACAATGATTGTAATTCTTTTTTACGAGGTGGCTGTGCTGTAAAGGCGAGACCCACTCTCCCGCGCAGCATCATCCATCCACAAACGAAGAATAAAGAAACAGGCTCACGGCAGTACACTGTGGGCCGTTTCTCCATACAATGACGGGTACTGCTGCCATAAAAGAAAGGACGACCCAATAGGCTACAAAAATGCTGCCGATGTTCTCCCCGAGGAGCTCCTTGATCTCATAAGGAATTATGTTGAGGGTGAAGCGATCTACATCCCGAAAGCGGAAAAACGCACAAAATGGGGCGAGAACAGCGGTTTAAGAAGCGAATATGAAGATCGCAATCTGCGGATAAAGGAAGAGAGAGGAAACGGTGCCACGGTGAGGGAGCTGTCCCTGCGGTATTGTCTCTCTGAGGACAGCATCAGAAAGATCCTGAAAAAGCAGAGGAACTGAATAAACAAGTGAACGGGGACAGAAACTACAACAGAACGCCTATTTAAACCGGAACAATAGCGCGTCTGATGCAGTTTTTTGAGTCTTCGTTCCTTTTTTCTGCTGTTTTGCCTGGTTTTTACAAAAAATATTGATGAAATATTCGCGAACCCCTTGAAAAAAATGCGATTATGGTGTACAATAGAGTGTAATTATAATTATTTCAAAAAAACTCAATTCTGAAAGGAGTTTATCCCTTCTCAAGAGGGATAGAATAAAACGACTATGGTAGTTGCAGGCGATTTCAAAAACGGCATTACATTTGACATGGACGGCGCTGTTATGCAGGTAATCGAATTCCAGCACGTTAAGCCCGGTAAGGGAGCTGCTTTCGTTCGTACCAAGCTGAGAAATGTTATCACAGGCTCTGTGATTGAAAAGACATTCTCTCCCACAGACAAGTATCCCGAAGCAAGAATCGAGCGCAAGGATATGCAGTATCTGTACAGCGACGGCGACCTTTACTACTTCATGGACCAGGAATCCTTCGAGCAGGTTCCGATCGGTCAGGATCTCATCGGCGAAAACTTCAAGTTTGTTAAGGAAGAAATGATCTGTAAGATCCACTCTTACCAGGAAAAGCCCTTCGCTGTTGAACCTCCCATGTTCGTTGAACTGGACATCATCGACTGCGAACCCGGTGTGCGCGGCGATACAGCAACAGGTGCTACAAAGAACGCTACCGTTGAAACAGGCGCTGTTATCCGTGTTCCCCTGTTCATCAACACAGGTGACCGTGTAAAGATCGACACCCGTACTTCCGAATATCTGGAAAGAGCGTAAGTTTCGTTCACTGACTAAAAAATACTGCGGCTGATGCTGTGCTGTTTAAACCTCAGCGCACCCTCAGCCCATTATTTTTACACTTGTTTTTAATATTTTAAATAAACGGAGGATTTTACCATGAGCATGAAGGAAAACAGCGCATACATCAAGGGGCTTCTTGACGGCGTAGATCTGAACAAAACCACCGCTGAAGGCAAAGTGATCGCCGCGCTCTGCGATATCATCGACAAGCTGGCTGACGAGATCGATGCTCTCAACGACAAGCTTGACACCTGCAGTGCATATATCGAAGAGATCGACGAGGATCTGGGCTGCGTTGAAGAACTGGTTTACGAGGATCTGGCTTGCGACTGCGGCTGTGACGATGACGATGATGACGATTGCGACTGCGGCTGCTGCTGCGACGATGACGACTGCGACTGCGATTGCTGCTGCGGCGACGATGATGACGACGAAGACGACGACGGCTTCCTCTGCGTTATGTGCCCCAACTGCGGCGACACCATCTATATCGAGGACACCGTTGACCCCGAAGATGTAGTTTGCCCCTCCTGTCAGGAGCCTCTGGTTTCCGACGAAGATGAGGACAGCATTTCGTTCTGATCTGATTCGTATAAGAATAGCCAAAAACCTCTCCGATAAATTATCCGGGGAGGTTTTTCCATTATAGCGTTGTTAAAAAAGATCACTCACACCAGAAGCGGTGCGCTGAACAAGACTTCTCTGATAAGGGCGTAGATTTTTATGTAATCGTCTGACGATCCGTCCGTGTCGGGATATTTGCATCCCAGCGCAAAGGCAGGACGGCAGTATTCAGTTATATACCAATCCACAGGGGTAGCATCGGGCTTGCTCTTTCGTTCGGTTTCTGTCCCACTCATGTGAGAGAGCAAGCGTGCAAGGGTTCGTGAGCGCGGAACGATCGCCTCTGCCTCCTCAAATGTTGGAATGGTCAGTCTATTGTCGTCCATGTGAAGATGAAGCATCATGGAGGTTCCGTTATGCATTCGGATGTAATTGCAAAGGGATGCTGTCTCGGGCTCGCTTTCGGGAGATGTGCCGCAATAGCCCTCTCTTCCCCCGATGTCAACACCTTTCTTTGCCGCCTCCCCTTTGTATACCTGAAAACCTGCGGAAAAATTACGGCGCAGATCAACTCCTCTGGCATTGGCATACCACTCACTGAAATCCTCACTGCCATTCATGCCGAGAAGCCTGTCTCTGAGAATACTGTCTCCGCATCCGTTTCGGTATATGGTGCATCCGTCGCAGTTCAGCATGGGGACAACACAGATCCTGCGGTTTTCAAAAAGGTACGGGAGACTGACGCTGTACATCCGCCGTCCGTTTTTTAAGAATTCAAAGTATTCATTCACAAATCTGAGCAGGACAGCAGATACCGCACCGTCTGCTCCGCCTACCCCTCCCACATACAAAATACTTTTTGATGCCCTCGGATTGCCCAGATTCAGAACGGGAATGGCTTTGTCAAGAATAGTCGCTCCGATATAGCTCACATTCAAATCGTCGTATCGCTCGGACAGCACACCGATGTACTGCATCATTTTTTCGTAGTCCAAATGTCCCTGGATTCCCATAACAGGCCCGTCTGTTGTATTCATTTGAATTATTCTTCCTTTCATTTTTCATATGCTGCTATTCCATTATATTCATTTACTTTGCAGATATTCCTGTATTGTTTACAAAACCATCAACAAATAACCACCGGAATGTGCTATAATAAAACGATAAAAGAAGGAAGGGTTCGTCATATGAAGACAAAAAACAAGGGATTCTTATATTTTTGGTTTGGCTTTGCCCTTTTCCTTGTTATTGCCATCAGCCGAGCATTGACCTTCGCTTACAGCAATGTGGCTGTGGACATAAGCTATGCACCATGGGTTGCGGATGTTCTTCAACTTGCCGCAGAAATTATGTATGGAGTAAAAAACGCTATCGGATATTCCGCCGTTGCATACGGTACATGGCATATCTCGAAAAAGGTCGGCTCTCGTCTTGCACTGGTGTTTTTTCTCGGTCTTGTTTTTGAAAATGCGGTTCGCTTATTCATTGACATTTTATCCTCAGCACTGATGAATTACGGCATTCCCCTTGCTCTGATCTCTCTGGGTATTCAACTAATTTACGAATCCGTATTTCTGCTTTTAGCCCTTGCGGTATCTCGTTTTTTCCTGCGGCTAAAAGATTGGCACCCCCACAGAACAAAGGAAAAACGAGTCTCTGCAAAACTTTCGGCAAGATGTGCACTCGTCCTTTTTACAGCATCAGAGCTTATTCGTGAAGTTGTTTATTTTATTGAGTATTATTTCACCTATGCTCCACTTGCCGCCTCGGAGTTTGCTGAGGCACTGGGGAGCTTCCTCCGCATAATCGTAATATACGGCGGAATACCTGTTCTGCTGTGCGAAGCTGTATTTCCCCTCCTCGGAATGATTACAGCATCGGCAGACAAAAGACAAAGAAGGGACTGAATTACCATGAAAACACAAAAAATCTTATGCGGTATTTTATCAGCAGGTATGCTTGCAGGCTGTTTTATCTCCTGCGGAAAAGATGATTTTATATATAAAAAATACAATTACGATTTGACAAAATACATTGACCTGGCGGAATACAAGGGGCTTGCCGCCAATGTTTACCCCATCAGCATCACCGATGAACAGATCCAAAGCGAGATTGATTCCACAATCTACTATTACGGAAGAAATATCGCCGTTACAGATCGTGGTGCCGCCAAGGGAGATATTCTGTACATCGACTTCATCTCTTCCACTGAAGATACTGTCGCCAAATCAACTCAGGGGCAAAAAATTACTCTGGGATCGGGCTCCGCATCTGTCCTCCCCCCCGAAGCTGAAGCGGCGCTGGCTGGGCATTATGCGGGAGATGTGATCTCACTGGACATTGCCCTCCCCGACACATACACAGCCGTCCCCGAATATGCCGGAAAGACCGTTCATTACGATATTACTCTCCAACAAATAACTACCCTTGAGCTTCCCATGTACACCGACACTTTTGCTCAGGCTTATCTGGGCTACGACTCCATTGCGGACTTTGAGGCAGCCGTTGAGGAGAATCTGTATGACTACGCCAACGACCAGTTGATGCAGTCCGTCGTCAATCAGACATGGTCGGTGGTTGTGGAAAACACCACCCTTATAGAATACCCCGAGCAGGAGCTGAACAATTGGTATGATGTTGCCGTCAATGCCCACAAAGCAAATGCTGAGAGCCAGGGAATCCCCTTCTCCACTTACCTCAGCGTATACTACAAAGCAACAGAACAGGAATTCTATGATGCTATGATGGAGGACGCAAAGGCTGTGGTCAAGGAAGAGTTGATTGTCTACTCCATCGCCCGTGAAGAAAATATCACCATCTCCGACGAGGAGTACATCGAACGTGCCACCGAATATGCACTGGAGGTTTACGAATTCTCCTCTTTGGAAGAATTTGAGGAAAATTACAGCAAAGATGCTATCCTTCAAACCCTTCTCGGCGATAAGGTACGGGAATTTATTGCAGAAAATGCCGACCGTACCATGAGCGAAGCCCCCACTTCCGCAAACTGAACCCATAATCCAAAGCAGGAGATGAAGCGCTCTGTCACGAAGCCTTTTCCATCCCCTGCTTTTTCTCTCTGCGTTATCAGCCAAAAATCACCATGGAGGAGCTATGATGAAAAACCAAAATATCGTCCTTGAAAATGAAATGTTTACCCTCACTGTGGGCAGAAACTGCATAGTGAAAAGTCTGATTATCAAAGCAACGGGTGAGGAATGTCTGCACTGCGGGGAGGACATCTCCCTTTTTTCCGTTACGCAGGAACGCCCCTTTAACAACGAAGTCAAGCTCTCCCACCCCAACTGCCGCACCACCTATCACGGAAACTCTCTGCGAAGGGACGGTGACAGGCTCATTGTGGGATTTGAAATTGCTCCCTACGAGGCTGTGGTAACGGTAAAAGAAGCTGCGCAGTATATCTCTTTTGAGCTTGTTGACTTCATCCTCTCTCCCGAAAGTTATCCCGATCTCTGCATGACCGCGCCGCCTGCTGTGGAGTTCTGTCTCCTTCGGATTCCCGTAAAAAACCGAACCAATTTCGGCGAGTGGATGAACGTTTCCTGGGATGAGCGTGCCGCGATCAACGTTCTTGGCATTTCCCCCTATACAAAGATCGGCTCGGAACGGAGAAAAGGGTATCGTCTCCTGACGGCAGAGTCGGTGAAGAGTCTGAAGCTGAAAGGGTGTCCCACCGCACTCATCGCCGCCCCCACCAATCGTTTTCTCGATGCTGTGGAGTCGCTGGAGGAGGATTATGATCTCCCCCGCGGTGTGGCAAGCAGACGGAATCACCCTACCATCAATTCCTCCGAATTCTGGACCGCCTGCCTGACCCCCGACAATGTGGATGAGCACATCGCTTATGCCCAAAAGGGCGGTTTCCGTCTGATGCTCATTTACTACACAGCATTTATCAAGGAAGAAGGATATTTCTTCTGCGGCGACTACGACTACCTCCCCTCTTACAAAAACGGGCGAGAAGATCTGAAAATGGTTCTTGCCAGATTAAAATCAGCCGGAATCACCCCGGGACTGCATATTCTGCAGACACACATAGGTCTGAAAAGCAGATATGTGACCCCAACCGTTGATTACAGAATCAATCTGAAGCGTGAGTTTATCCTCTCACGTCCCCTTTTGGAGGATAGCACGGAGGTTTATGTGGCACAGAACCCAACGGACAGCGAAATGCATCCTGCCTGCCGTTATCTGACCTTCGGCGGTGAGATGATATCCTACGAAGCCTTCACCACGGAACCGCCATATAAATTCACAGGCTGTAAACGCGGGCAGTACAACACGTCAATCTCATCTCATCCCACAGGATTGAGAGGAGGGATCCTTGACATCAGCGAATTTGGAGCAATGAGCGCCTATGTGGATCAGACAACAGATCTGCAGGATGAAATTGCGGACAAAATCGCCGATATTTACAGCATGGGTTTTGAATTCGTCTATTTCGACGGCTCGGAGGGCACCAATATTCCCTACGGAATCCACATTCCGAGCGCACAATACCGCGTGTATAAAAAGCTGTCCCCATCTCCGCTTTTCACCGAAGGGGCGGCAAAGGCCCACTTCGGATGGCACCACCAGTCGGGGGGAAATGCCTTTGATGTGTTCCCACCTGAGAAATTCAAACGTGCCATTGACAGACATCCCCTTGAAGAAGCTCCCCGTATGCGGCAGGATTTCTCAAGAATCAATTTTGGCTGGTGGAATCTCTGCCTTCCCTCGGAGGAAACCATGGGAACTCAGGCAGATCTTTTTGAATACGGCACAAGCAAAGCCGCCTCGTGGGATTGTCCTGCCGCCATCCAAATGGATCTGAACAATTTAAAACGGCATCCGAGAACCGACGATATTCTTGAGGTCATGCGCCGTTGGGAGGATGTTCGCCGAAAGAATTGGCTGACGGAGGAACAGAAACTCATGCTGCGCGAGCCGGGCAAGGAATTCCATCTTCTCATAAACGAACAATGGGAATATGAGCTTGTACCTTATGAGCAGATCAAAACTCCGTTCCGGGAGCTTCGTGCCTTTCTGTTTCAGCGAAACGATACCCGTTATGTTGCATTCTGGCACATCTCGGGCAGCGGTAAAATGAAACTCTCCCTCTCCCCCGACGACTATATTGTAAAAAAGGATATGGGTGACGAAATGCTCCATATCAAAGACCATATTCCCGTTGAAGGTCTGTGTTATCTCAGCTCCCATCTCCCACGAGAAGCGATAATCAATGCCTTTGAAACAGCGGAACTGCTGTAACGCGCTATTATATCAGAAAAAGAGGAAAACCGTTTCCCTTCGGCTTTCCTCTTTTTGTTATCTTGTTTGGGACATACCGTTCCACAGTCCTGCGTAAATGCCGTTTTGAGCAAGGAGGGATGCGTGATCTCCCCTCTCCTCAATGCCGTTGTCCGTAATGACTAAGATCTCGTCCGCATTTTTGATGGTGGTCAGGCGGTGAGCTACAACAAGTGTAGTCCTTCCCTTGCAAAGCTCCTCCAGGCTCTGCTGGATCATCAGCTCCGTGGCGTTGTCAAGGGCGCTCGTTGCTTCGTCAAGAATGAGAATGGGCGGATTTTTAAGGAACACCCTGGCAATGGCGACACGCTGCTTCTGACCGCCCGACAGCTTCACGCCCCTCTCGCCGACGATGGTATTGAAGCCGTCTGGAAGAGATTCGATATAGGAAAGAATATTCGCTCTCTCCGCCGCCTCTCTTACCTGTTCCATGGTGGCGTCGGGTGTCCCGTAGCAGATATTCTCGTAAATGGTGGCATTGAACAGGAATACGTCCTGGGCAACCATGCCGATATTCTGCCTGAGAGACTCAAGGGTGATCCTTCGGATATCACATCCGTCAAGGGTAACGGAACCCTCAAGAATATCGTAAAAACGTGGAATCAGATGGCAAATGGTAGTCTTTCCGCCCCCCGATGGCCCAACCAGAGCCAAAGTCTTTCCGGCATCCAGCTTGAAGCTCAGACTGCGAAGGACGTCCTTCCCTTCTTCATAGCGGAAGCTCACATCCTTAAACTCAATTTCCCCCTTCGCTCTGCCCATCTCCGCCGCATCGGGGGCATCTTCCTCCGCAGGATAATCCATGATCTCGGTAAACCTCCGGAAGCCCGTCATACCGTTCTGGTACTGCTCCACAAAGGAGATCAAACGTCTGACGGGGTTCATGAACACACCGATATAAAGGACAAAGGCTGTGAAATCGCCGATATCGATCTTCCCTGCGGCGCAAAACAGACCGCCTGCCACATAGAGCACGATCTGAAGAAAATCTCCGATAAAGGTGGTACCGCTGTGGAACTGTGCCATGACCTTGTATGCCTTTGAACGGGCAGTCACAAACTTTTTGTTTCCCTTTGCAAACTGACGGTTTTCGTAGTCTCCGCTTGTATAGGCTTTTGCAACACGGATGCCTGCAATGCTGTTCTCCAGTCCTGCGTTGATCTCGCCAATCTCCACACGGGTGGCGGTAAATGCCTCTCCCATTTTCACGCGGAGCTTTGAAGCGAAGATCACCATAATGGGAAGTGCAAGGACAACGATGACAGCAAGGGGGAAATAAATGCTGCTCATCATAATAAAGGCGCCGATGATGGTAATAACGGAAATGAAAATATCCTCGGGGCCATGGTGGGCAAGCTCGGATATATCCATCAGGTCGCTGACGATTCGGGACATGATGGTACCTGTCTTGTTGTTGTCAAAATATGTAACGGGCAGCTTCTGCAGGTGAGCAAACACATCGCGGCGCATATCTGCCTGCATCGCCACACCCACCAAATGTCCCCAGTAGGAAACAAAATAGTTGAGTGCGGTTTTCAGAAGATAGATTGACAGAAGAATGACCGCCCAGATAAGGAGCAGCTTGATTTGATTATTGGGAATATAGATATTCAGCATATTCCGCGTAATCATAGGATAAATAAGGTCACATACCGCAAGAAGCAGAGCGCAGACAAGGTCGGCAATGAACAGCTTCATCTGGGAACGGTAATATACGGCAAAGCGTTTTAACATAGAAACACCTCATTCTTTTATTAGCATATCAAAACAGGGGCATAAGCAGGATAAATGCAATAATAAGGGGCAGAACATAACTCATGTATACCCTCAGCATTCGCGGCAGTTTTGCACCCTTTCCCGTGTTGACTTCGCAGAGGAAATTATCCCATCCCCAGCCGTATCGTGAGGTGCAGAACACCATATACAAAAGGCTTCCGAAGGGGAGAAGAATGTTTGCAGAAATCTTATCTTCCAATGTCTGCATATCCATGCCAAGTATTTTGAAATCGGAAAGAATATTAAAACTGAGCACAGCAGGCAGACTGAGAACAATAACAAGAGCAATATTGATAACTGCAATGGACTTTCTGTTAAGACTTGTTTTTTCAAGCCAGAAGGACATAATATTCTCAAACACGGCGATAACAGTTGAATATGCCGCAAAAAGCATAAACAGGAAGAAAAGCGCACCTACAATACGTCCCCCGGGCATGGCATTGAAGATGGAAGAAAGGGTGGTAAACAGGAATGATGCATCAAGGGTTTCAGGATTCACATTCACCCCTCCCCCGAATGTAAAGCAGGCAGGGAAAATGATAAATCCCGAGCAAAGGGCAACGAAGGTGTCAAGCCCAACAATGGTCACAGCCTCCCCGAGAAGGGATCTGTCCTTCCCGATATAGCTTCCGAACACCGCTATGGAACCGATGCCGAGGCTCAGGGTAAAGAAAGCCTGACCCATGGCGGCGGAAACGGTGGTCCAGATACCCACCTTTTCAATGTTTTCAGGAGAAGGAATCAGATAGAATTTCAAGCCATCTGCGGTACCGTCAAGAGTACAGCAGTACACACCAAGACCTACAATGAGCAAAAGAAGTGCGATCATCATGACCTTTGTGATCCTCTCTACCCCCTTCTGCAGTCCGAGGGAGCATACAAGGAAGCAAAGTACGACTGTAACGATCATGGCAAGGAGGGGAGAGTATACATTCCCTACCGTGGCACCGAACAATTCCTTCAGCTCAGCGGGAGTGCTCGCCGAAGAAATGCTGCCCGTTAAATACTTCACGAAATAAATCAGCATCAATCCTGCAACCGATGTATAGCACATCATAATGAGATAGTTGCCGCCGATACCGAGGTACTTCATGAGATGCCACTTCTGCCCTTTCCCCTCAAGAACCTCAAAGGAGGAAGCAATGCTCCTCTGGCTGGCACGACCCACAGAAAGCTCCGCACAAAGAACGGGGATTCCGAGGAGCAACAGAAATACAAGATAGATCAGCACAAAAAATGCTCCGCCGTAAGCAGCGGTAATGTTGGGAAAACGGTACACATTGCCAAGTCCAATGGCACATCCTGCGGAAATAAGGATAAATCCGAGACGTGAACCGAATTTTTCTCTTTGATTCATAAAAATCTCCCATCTGCCGCATTTATGCGGCGAACAAATACGATAGGAAAAGCCCGATCCCCAAAGGGGATTGAAAACGGTTGGTCCCGTTTACAAAGGGATTTTCTTGTGTGAAACAGCTGCACATCCTTTTTTGTTTGCTTGTTTTTCACACTAAACTCCATTATATTGTATTTTGTACAAATATTATACCCGATTTTTCCTTTAAAGTCAATTTAGATTTTCTAAATACACCAAAAAAAGAGCCGGTTTCTCAGCTCTTTTGATATATTACAGATTCAGACTCTCGTTTGCCGGATCCTTTCTGAGTCTGCAGCGGATAATGATGATATAAACAACAAGCCCGACACAGAAAACAAACTATCCGAGGGGCATCCACCGATAGTTGGTAATGGTCAGTCCGCCGTTTCACAAAAGCACCGACGGTAGAAAATCCTAATCTCATGTGCCCCTCCATTCTGTTGAAAAATAACCGAAGATATATTCGCCTGTATTTTACACAGACCATTCTCATTTGTCAATAGGTTTTTTTCTATTACAAATTTTTTTGAGCTCACAATCCTTGCTTAAAATCCCATAATGTGGTACAATGATAACAAAAAGCAAAGGAGCTGTCATTACCATGAAACTGAATTACAAACGAACCCTCCTTGTGGGCTTTGCCTTTTTTCTTATTCAGGTTTTCTGGCAGGCTTACGACAATATCATTCCAAAAATTCTGACGGACAAATTCGGTCTGTCCCAGTTTTTATCAGGCATCATCATGGCATTTGATAATATTCTCGCCGTTTTCATGCTCCCTATCTTCGGGGCACTGTCGGACAGGCACATGGGGAAAAGAGGACGCCGCACTCCCTTTATTCTCATCGGTACCATTGCCGCCGCCGTTCTTTTTGTGGGTATGTCTGCCGCAGACGAGATGCAGCGCTCGGACATAACAGATATCGTTTCCGTTACAGAACCGCAAAGCTCTGCGGAACGCGACACTGCCCTTCGCACACTGTACCGTTTCGATGGTGAGAACAATGGAGATCTTTCCGCCGTCTACGGAAGCGAAGAAATGTTTATAGAGTCAATGAACGAGGAGAATCCCGAGCTTTCCCATCTTACAAAAGCACGCCAGTCCTACGCTTGGGCAAAGACTCTTGAAACCCCCATCCCCCTTGTTGTATTCATCGCTCTGCTCCTCGGTGTGCTCATCGCCATGTCCATCTTTCGTTCCCCTGCCGTTGCCCTGATGCCCGATGTTACCCCAAAACCCCTGCGTTCTAAGGGAAATGCCATCATCAACCTTATGGGAACTGCAGGCGGTGTGCTTGTGCTGATCTTGGGCATCCTGTTCGGAACAGGCAAACCGGAAAACATTCTGATGAACTACACCTCGTTTTTTGGCACCGTTGCCTTTATCATGCTGGCGGCTCTCCTTGTGTTCATGCTGTCGGTAAAGGAACCGCAGTGGGCGGCGGAGGCACAGGAAGCGGAAAGCAGAAACACAATTTCGGCTGACACATCATTTGCTTCCACAGAAAAACTGACGAAGGGAGAATTCCGTTCCCTCTGCTTCCTTCTCGCTTCTGTTGCTCTTTGGTATATGGGCTACAACGCTGTCACAAGCAAATACTCCGTCTATGCCGGGGAGGTGCTCGGCCTTGATTTCAACTTTACTTTGATCATAGCACAGGCAGCAGCCATCGTCTCCTATATTCCCGTCGGTATCGTCTCCTCAAAAATCGGGCGAAAAAAGACAATTCTCGCCGGTGTTATTCTGCTGGGATTATCCTTCGGTGCCGCGGCGTTTATGAAAGCAGGCAGCAACATATGGGTCATGAACACTCTGTTTGCTCTGGCAGGAATCGGCTGGGCTACCATCAACGTCAACAGTTATCCCATGGTTGTTGAACTTGCAAAAGCAGGAAATGTAGGAAAATTCACCGGCTACTATTACACAGCCAGCATGAGTGCGCAGATCATCACCCCTGTGCTCAGCGGCGCCTGTCTGACATGGGTAGGTATGCGTACCCTTTTCCCCTATGCGGCTGGATTTGTTGCACTTGCCTTTGCAACCATGCTGTTTGTTCGTCACGGGGATGCGCTGCCAATGAAGAAAAAAGATCTGCTTGAAAATCTTGATGTGGATGATTGATAGGAAAATGCCATGCTGAAGCTTATTTTATGTCTGTTGGGGATCATTGTTCTCTTATTCCTCCTCTATGTTTTTGTCCTTGTCAGACCGGGACGTAAACCTAAAAACGTTGATCCTGCGCTGTACTGCCATTACGCACACAGAGGACTCCACGGCGGTGCAACCCCTGAAAACTCCATTGAAGCATTCCGAAAGGCGGCTGAAAACGGGTACGGAATAGAGCTTGACATTCAGCTTTCCGCCGACGGAGAAGTGATGGTTTTCCATGACTACACCATGGAGAGAATGACCGATCATAGCGGCAGACTGTTACGGTACACGGCGGATGAGCTTTGCAAAATGAAGCTGAAAAACGCAGATGGTGAAACAACTGACGAAAAAATACCAACGCTGAGAGAGGTTCTGTCCGCGGTTGACGGCAAGGTTCCTCTCCTTATAGAACTGAAGGGAGAAGAGCTTGACACTGCCCTATGCCCAAGGGCCAATCAACTTCTCTCACAATACACCGGTCCTTACTGTGTGGAATCCTTCAATCCCGTTCATCTTTGGTGGTATAGAAGACATAGAAGTGATGTACTGCGCGGTCAGCTTTACACCGACGTTTTCCGCGACAAAGGAAAACTGCCGCACTATTTTCTTCTATCCCAAATGATACTAAACGTTTTTTCACGCCCTCATTTCATCGCGATAAACCGTGTTTATAAGAATAATTTCTGCGTAAAACTGGTAACAAAACTCTATTCTGCTCCCCATTTCACATGGACAGTCCGTTGTGAAAAGGAGCGCTCCGACGGAAATATGATTTTCGAGAATATCAAACCCTGACATGAAAAACCCGACACTCAGCACACGCCGAATGTCGGGTCTTTTTGTTTGTATAAATGATGTATCTCGTCAAACAGAAATTACTGTTCAACAGGCTCATAGAACAACCGGATAATAGTCTCTCTTGCGGACTGCTCATCAAGATGATACTCCATAAAGGTGTTGACCACCGATTCTCCTTCAATGGTAGTAACTCCATTGTAGGTATATGTCTGCATTTTTTCGATTAAACGTGAAAGTTGATCTACTGTGCAGTCGGAAACAAGATGCTCATTGATCTCAAGCATTGTTTCAAGCGTATCTTCTGTCTCTGTGGTGTTGTACTTCTCCACAAGGGCAGATATGTACTGCTTCTGGCGTTCCATTCGTCTGAGGTTGGTACTATCCTCCATTTCGCCTCGTGCTCTGACATAACGCAGTGCATGATCGCCGTGAAGGGTAACAACCGCATCCTTTGTGTAATTCTCATTGAGAAAAGTGAAATCGTCAAGCAGCTGAACGGTAACGCCGCCCACACTATCGTTGATAAGCGGAAGCGCATCCATAGTCAAAGAAAGATAGTGGTCAATATTGATATCGTAAAGCAGATTCTCAATGGTATTGACTGTATTTCTGCATCTCATCTTGTCATCCGCACCGTATGTGTGTGCTAAGGCAAGCTGCGCAAATTCCGTTCCATACTGGTCACCGTAGGTGTCAATCTCGGGAATATCCGCCATGGTATCTCGGTTCAAATGAAGAACATCGAAACACTCCCGATCTCTGTCCATGACAACAAGGGCAATAAAGTCCGCTTGAGCCGAATCGGGGCGCTCCTCGGAACTATCGATACCGAGAATCAACAGGGTATCCAAAGAGCTCTTTGGAGTATAATATACACCGTTATAGCTGATCTCGTCCACACTATGGTCTGAATAGGAAAACTCCTCGTCATTCAGCGATCCGCGATCTGCATTATCAATCATTGTTTCAATGATTCCAAAGCCGAAGAGCAGGATTACAAAAATCAGAATTCCGACCCCAATACCAACGAGGATCTTTAAACGAGTCCCTCTTTTCTGCATGATGGGAATCCCTCCGGACTTATTTTAATTTCTAATCGCAATCAGGCAACGTTTCTCTTGCTCTTCTTTGTAAGAACAACTGCTGCACCGCAAAGAACAACTGCTGCTGCGATCAGTTCCATTGTGTATGCTTCAACACCGGTCTGAGGAGACTTGGGAGTTTCATCATCAACAACAGGGTCAGCACCGGAATCCTTCAGGATAGCAAACACGCCAAGCTCAGACACATCAAGAGTGATTGTGCCGTCTTCAGCGATGGTGTAGTCAACAAACTTCCATGTGTCGCCAACCTTGTTGATAATAACGAACTTGTCACCGAACTTCAGGCCGTTTACCTTGAAGCTGAAGCGGAGAGTTCTGCCTTCTGTCATTTTTTCTGCTGTGGTATCGTCAATGGATACTTCAAACAGCTTTACAAGCTCTGCATTCTCAACGGGAGCACCGTCTGTTCTCTTTGTCCACTCTTCCTCAAAATTGGGAACAAGATCTCTGATATCATTGTTCAGAAGTTCTTCTTCCGTATCAATGAGCTCCTGATGTACTTTTTCATCGGGATCTGCTGTCTTTTCTGTGCTACCATCGGCAAATACAATATGATAACGTTCCTCTTCCTCGTCAATATCGGGCTGGAGGAAGTGGATAACAAGCTCTTCGATTCCGTTTACATAAATCTTTTCTACTTCTGTTCCATCTTCCTCGTGGATGGATGCATAGTAATCGTCGTCCTCGGCATCTGTATCAGGATCAACAGTAACGTTGGGTCTGATAACCTCTGCACTGGGAACATAATTTACGGCAGCTGCGGGAATTACGAGTGCAGATGCCAAAAGAAGGGATGCGAGAATTCTAAGTACTTTCATTTCTAGGTCTCCTTAAAATTATTTTTTATTTATTTATCAGGAATTATCGCCGACATTGTCTGCAATATCTTCCCGGCAAACAGCCATTACCAAAAAACGCTTTGTACTGTCCTCATTGAGACAGGTGGAAAGAATAATTACTCTATCGTCGTACTCAGGTATGATCTCCTTATTGAAGCAGGCACTGAAGGAACGAACCTTCCCTACCCGTTTGAAAAAACTGTCATACCAATACTCGGTGGAGAAATCGTATGTGTGCATAATGTGGAAGTTATCAAAAGGAACTGCGGCAAACACCGTATAGTACCTGACCTCACCCGGAAGATATATGATAATCTCATCATGTTCCGCAAAGGATTCCGCATTACTGTAAACAGATTGAAGCTGACCGAACAGCGTACCGGACTTCATTGTGTGTCCGTATATCAAGGTAACGGAATCGTTGAAATCAGTACCGTTATATGTTGCCTGCGTAAAAATGGAGCCGCCAACGTAATAGGTGCCGTCGTATGCGGTTGTAAGATACTTCTCATCGTTGGTGGGACTCTGGAGAACAGGATAATCAACCTTTGTTCCGGGGATCTCGATCCAAGCATATATATCCGGGTTCACCCAATACAGGGATTCAAAATCCAGAGAACGTGCATCTGCGGCTATACTGTCCTGCGGTTTTCGCGAAGTTTCTGTATACGCGGCATCAACCGTTGTTTCGGATTCTGTTGTCGCAGCATCGGTTTCCGAGGTTTCGGATTCCGAGACACTCTCCGTGTCACCGTTTGTCTCTTCGGTCTCCTCGGGACGGATAGTTTCCTCGACCACTGGTTCCGATTCTTCGGGATTGTCAGTCTCATACACCTTTATGGCATCACGCATGGACTCGAGGTCGGTATTTTCACCGTTTACATCACGGAATCGGATAAATGCAATCAACAGACACGCAAAAGCGACTGCAAGGCAAAGACAAATGAGAACAATATTCCTTCTTTTCATTTGTTTACCCTCTCTGAAGGTGCTATGTTAAGGAGACGAGCCCCAAAGGTATATATATCATCCATCGTTCCCTTGCCGCACTTCTTTTCTATAACATCATATGCGCTGCCAAGATTGGGTGGTCTTTCCGTCGTGTTATGGGCATCTGACCCGAGGACATGAATGAGGCCCCGATTTATCATACGGATAGCCGTTCTGCTCCGAAATCCACCAAGGAAAAAGTCTCCGTTGGCCTGAATAACAGCTCCTGCAGAAACCATCTCTTCAACAACGCTTAATTTGTTCCATCCAAGATAGCGTTCGATATGAGCGAGTATTACAGTATACTCTTTTCTTCCGCAAAGGTCAAGGATATCTCCGATCTCCCTTTTTTGCCATTTTCTAAAGGGCATCTCCACAAGCAGACAAGAGGAGCCCTCTATCCGCATCTGGGGAAGTTCTTCCATGGAAACCAGCCCGTCAAAATAACGGACCTCTGCCCCACAGAGCAATTTTGGAGATTCTTCGGGAAGAAACTGTTTCAAGCGTTCAAACGACTCTTGTCTTCTTCTGAGAAAGTGGGTCGGATCGTCGTGTAATGCATAGAAATGTGGGGTGAAAACGATGCAGTCAACACCTTGTTCTGCCGATTTTTCGATCATCTCAAGGCTTTGTTCCGTTGATCGGCTTCCATCATCCACATCGGGGAGCATATGTGAATGAAAATCTATCATCCTTCTGCTCATACACTTTCCTGCCATTATTCAGACACGCCGGGGTTACTTTCCGGAATTGTTATCTTTCTCATCGTCGGGCGTCACTGCATAGTCCATGTAATAATCTCTTGCTCCGTACTTATAGTAGCCGCCATGCTTGTATTTATATCTGTAATTCTTGTAGTATTTCTTATAATACTTCTTGTAATACTTAGTCTCACGCTGTGCACAGGTCATGACGAAGCCGATAACATTGGCATCGTGGAATTTAAGCTGGCGCACAACATCATCAAGAAGCCGCTTGTCAACGTAGTCCTGACGAACAACGAGAACCATACCATCGGCAAGCTTCGATATAATAAGCGCATCCGAAACCGCTGATATGGGGGGAAGGTCAATGATAATATACTTATATGCCTTCTTCAGTGTTTCAAGAAGCATTTCCATACGCTTTGAGGAAAGAAGTTCCGAAGGGTTGGGGGGAATGGAGCCGCAGGAAATAATGGAAAGATTATCAAGCATTTCCGCATGCTGAACCACATTTTCCTCGCCTCCCATCGCTCCGACAAGCAAGTTGCTGAGTCCGGGAGAACGCTTGACATCCAAAACCTTCGCAATTCTCGAAAGACGCATATCCGCATCTATCAGGAGAACCTTTTTTCCGGCCTGGGCAATATCATATGCAAGGTTAACTGCTGTTGTACTCTTACCCTCGTGCGCCATGGTACTGGTGATACCGATCACACGGCACTCACTCTCATCGGGAAAACTGAAGAGCACGTTTGTGCGGAGTCTTTTATGGGCTTCCGCCACGGCAAATGAACGCTTTTTTCCAATGACCGCCGCTTCCGCTTCGATCTGAGCATCCAGTGCTGCCTTCTTGTTTAAATTATTATTCTTATCCCTCATGAATTGCTTTTACTCCTGTCTGACGTCTCGGCTTTTCCGTAATACTCTGATTTGCGATATCTGCCGTATGATTTTTCCTTTGCGTTGTACACATCGGGAATAACTGCCAATACGGGGATATCATAAGTCTGATTCAGGTATTCCTCATCCCTGACGGATGTATCCATCAGATCAATAATGATAACGACAGCGGCGCTGGCAATAAGTCCCACCACCATACCGATCATTGCATACTTTGTATAACTGGGAGAAGAACGTGTAGTGGGCAGGATGGCATGGTCAACAACGCGAACCGAACTGCCGTCTACAATGTCCGCAATTCTGTCGGGCAGAATCTCTACAATAGTATCAACAATCAGCTCTGCCTCAGCAGGATCGCTGCTGGTTGCGGTAATGGAGAATACATCTGTCTCGTTTACGGCAGATGCGGAAACCATTCCCTGAAGCTGCTTGTAGGTTAAATCGAGATCCGCCTTTTCGATAACCTTCTCAAAGGTTGTTCTTGTTTTAAGGATTACAACGTATGTATCAAGCAAACTTCTTGCCGCTGTCAACTGACCGCTGCTGAATCCAATGGAGGTGCTTCCTACCGTCAGTGTACTGTTGTTTACATACATCATAGCAGTGGATTTATACTGGGGAGTGACCATAAACATGGAGTAGGAGAAAAACGCAGAAGCCAACAGGATCATGCTGAGCACGATTATCCACGCTTTTTTCCACAGCAATCCCAACAGATGCAGTAAATCAATTTCAATTTCTTCTTTTTGTTGCTTCTGTCTGTCCATTTTCTATATCCATTCCTTTCCTTTGGCTTTTGCGGTGTTGGCATCACTGTGCCATAAGACACAAAAGCGAGTTTGAAAAAACTCACATACGAGGAGCTTTGCCCGATGGGCAAACTCCGATGCTCGCTGTACTCTCAAACTTCTTTCCTTTCGGGAGTGATCTGCATTTCATTAAAAAACTTGCGGGAACAAATTCAAAAACAAACACAGATATTTTATTTTACACCTGTTATTATACCACAACAAGTTTTTCTTGTCAACCATTTTCAAATATTTTCATCTGTTTCCCCATAAAATAGGGTAAAAAAGTTCACTGTCACAAAAGGATGCATCAGCGAAAAGTAAATCTGCCGCACAAGGCTTTACTTTGTATGCGGCAGAGCTTTGATTTATCTGTTCAGGATCAGTTTTGTCAGTTCAACGGGGTCAACGATCTTTCCGTCCTTGTAAACTCTCATGTTTCCGGAGGCAATTTCGTCAATGAGGATAACTTCATCGTTGTTGTAACCGAATTCAAACTTGATATCCCACAGATCGAGACCGATGGACTTCAGGTCATCAGCGACGATCTTTGTAATCTTCAATGTCTGTTCCTTCATGCTTTCAAACATTGCGGGAGACATAACGCCGAGAGCTGCCAGACCTTCGCTTGTTACCAGCGGATCACCCTTTTCATCGTTCTTGAATGTGCATTCAACATAGCCGCCTTCGAGAACTGTACCGTCTGCGATGTATTCGCCGTATCTGCGGATGAAGCTTCCTGTTGCAACCAGACGGCAGATTACTTCAAGACCGTGACCGAAAACCTTGCCGGGAAGCACTTCCATTGTAGCGTTTTCAACATCTGCGGAAACGTAATGAGTCTTGATGCCTGCCTTCTTCAGCATTTCAAAGTAGTATACGGAAGTCTGGAGGTTCGCCTTGCCGATTCCCTCGATGGTAAGTCCGACAGTGTTTTCGCCGGGATCGAACACGCCGTCCTTGCCTGTGCAGTCGTCCTTGAACTTCAGCATAACATTGCCATTGTCGAGGCTGTAAACGTCCTTTGTCTTTCCGGAGTAAATCTTGTTCATAATCTAACAATCCTTTCTTTGGCCTTTCAGCCTGTTCTTTGAATTTGGATTCTCTGCCGCACAAGCACCGCGAGTCAACATGGCATATATTCTATGCTTCCGTTATCAAGGGGTAAATCTCATATCGGCCACTGGTGTACAAAAAACTATTTATTCACCATATATTATATCAAAAAAATCGTTTTTTTTCTGTACTTTTCC
>SVSU01000140.1 GCA_015064135.1 Oscillospiraceae bacterium | reverse complement strand
CGGGACATACTCTGGAGCAGAGTGTGCATCCCTTACACTTGTCAGCGTCGATGGTGTAGGAGAGAAGCTTCTTACATACGCCTGCGGGACACTTCTTGTCAACGATATGGGATACATATTCGTCGCGGAAGTAACGCAGAGTAGAGATAACAGGGTTGGGAGCGGTCTGACCGAGACCGCAGAGAGATGCGCTCTTGATGTAGTTTGCCAGCTCTTCCAGCTTGTCCAGGTCTTCCAGTTCGCCGTTACCGTCTGTGATCTTGTTGAGGATCTCAAGGAGACGAACGGTACCGATACGGCAGGGTGCACACTTACCGCAGGATTCGTCAACGGTGAATTCAAGGAAGAACTTAGCGATGTCAACCATACAGGAGTCTTCGTCCATTACAATCAGACCGCCGGAGCCCATCATGGAACCGATCTTGATCAGGTTGTCATAGTCGATAGGTGTGTCGATGAGAGAAGCAGGGATACATCCGCCGGAAGGACCACCGGTCTGAGCAGCCTTGAACTTCTTTCCGTTGGGAACGCCGCCGCCGATTTCTTCAACAACCTCGCGGAGTGTTGTACCCATGGGGATTTCAACGAGACCGGTGTTGGTGATCTTACCGCCGAGAGCGAATACCTTTGTACCCTTGGAGGTTTCGGTACCCATGGAAGCAAACCATTCGGGACCGTTCAGGATGATCTGAGCGATGTTTGCATATGTTTCAACGTTGTTAACGATGGTGGGCTGACCCCAGAGACCCTTAACTGCAGGGAACGGAGGACGTGTGCGAGGCTCACCGCGGTTACCTTCGATGGATGTAAGAAGAGCTGTTTCTTCACCGCAAACGAACGCACCTGCACCCAGACGGATGTTCAGGTCGAAGTTGAAGCCGGTGCCGAAAATATCCTTGCCGAGGAGGCCGTATTCTCTTGCCTGAGAGATAGCGATCTGCAGTCTCTTAACAGCGATGGGGTATTCTGCACGAACATATACCCAACCTTCGTCAGCGCCGATTGCGTAAGCTGCAATTGCCATAGCCTCGATGAGAGCGTGGGGGTCACCTTCCAGAACGGAACGGTCCATGAATGCACCCGGGTCACCCTCGTCGGCGTTACATACAACGTACTTCTTGTCGGATACGGAAGCGCGGGCAAACTGCCACTTTCTGCCTGTGGGGAATCCTCCGCCTCCACGTCCGCGAAGACCGGATGCGGAAATGGTATCGATAACCTGTTCGGGGGTCATTTCCTTCAGAACCTTTGCAAGTGCAAAGTAACCGTCCATTGCGATATACTCGTCAATGCTTTCGGGGTTGATAACACCGCAGTTACGGAGAGCAACTCTGTGCTGCTTCTTGTAGAATGCAGTATCATTAAGGGATGCGGGAGCAGCAACGTCGCTTTCAGCGGCAGCAGCCTTGGAAGCTTCGTCGGTGTAAACCAGACGCTCTACAATACGACCCTTCAGAAGGTGTTCCTCAACGATTTCGGGAACATCCTCGGGAGTAACCATGCTGTAGAAGGTTCCTTCGGGATAAACGATCATAATCGGACCCAGAGCACAGAGACCGAAGCATCCTGTCTGGACGATCTTAACCTCTTCCTCAAGACCCTTAATCTTCAGTTCTTCGGCGAGCTTTTCACGGATTACCATGCTTCCGGAGGATGTACATCCGGTACCGCCGCAGATCAATACATGAGAACGTATCATAACTGTTTTTCCTCCTAAAAATTAAACGTTGGTTGTGCCGATGGTGTATTCAGCAACGGGTGTACCGCCCTTAATGTGCTTTTCGACAACTTCCTTTGCCTTTTCAGCTGTCATCTTAACATAGGTAACCTTTTCCTTGCCGCTTTCGTAAACCTCAACAACGGGCTCGTACTGGCAGATACCGATACAGCCTGTCTGGGTAACGGAAACAGACTCAGCAAGACCTGCTGCAGTTACTCCTTCAACGAATGCGTTGAGAACGGGGCGAGCGCCTGCTGCAATACCGCAGGTAGCCATACCGACTACGATACGAACGCTGCCGTCAACGCGGCGAACAGCAACCTTGTCCTGCATCTTCGCCTTAATGGCCATGAGTTCTTCAAGTGACTTCATAATACATATCCTTTCTGGTACTTGATATATGTTTTATTGTAATAAATTGGGTTAACGTAAATTATTGTTCCCTGACTACCCAAACTGAAACCTTGGAGAATTTCACGAAAGGGAAATTCTCTCGGGAGTAGGATGATACACTTGCAATATCAGAGGCACACGATTCCTACTCACCGTATTGCTCACGAAGGAAGCCGTCGATCCACGCAAGGATCTCGAAATCCGCAAGGGAGATATCATCGCCGAGGATGGCACGAAGCTCCGCACAGCAAAGACGGATCTCGCGGTCAGCCTTTTTGTGAGTATAGGTGAAATTGATGAGCGGGGAGCCTTGAATCAGGGTCTTCACCGTCTCCACCATGTCGCCGAGAGGGATAAAGTCGATGTGATTCATCCCGAAGGTGGCTTTGATTACCGTTCCGTGTGCATCGGGGGACTCCGATTCGGGAGTGGATTGAATTTCCACGCATCCGCCGGTCATTTCCGAGAGCATTTTCAGAAACGGGATACCAAGCCCCACCTTTCTGGTCTTTCGGGTAGTGAAAAAGGGGTCTGACAGCTTCTCAACCTGCTCGCGAGACATGCCGCAGCCGTCGTCCGTTACGGAAAAAGTCAGCCATTCTCCCTCTTCCACAAGGGAAATCTCGATATTCTTTGCCCCGGCTCTCACCGAGTTCATCGTAATATCCAGCACATAAAGTGATAAATCATCCATTGGCACACTCCCCCTCCTTCAGATATTTTTTGAGTTACTGTCTCTACTGCTTCAACCCTTGTGAGATTGCTTTAAACCTCAGCTTCAGCTGTGCCGAGTTCGGTCTGCGGAACTGCCGTCAACAGATCGATCAGGCGATTTCTCACAAGATCGCTGCTGTAGGGCTCATCGTCGATCATAAAATAATGCTCGGCGGAAGCAATGTTTTCGAGATAGTGTGCATCCGAGGATACCGCCCGTGCAAGGCCGTTCAGAATGGGGAAACGCTTCTTATATTCCTCCGTATTGTCCCCATCGTTCAGCTCAAATGCCGTAAAGGGGGGATCTGCGGGAAAATCGCCCAGCACAGCAACCATGCCGTTGGAACGGCGGTCAATGTGGGCGGGATAACAAGCTCCTCTGAAGGATTTCACAAGCTCGTAAGCATCCTCAATAGAAAGGGTGGTTGCGTTGATCAGCAAGCCCTCCTCCTCGCCGACGGGGGAGTCATTTTCGTCCATAATGATCTGATGGCCGAAAATGGCAGGCTTGTTTTTTACGATGATCCGTTTCTCCTGTATCTGACGGTCAAATTCCAAAGCATCCTCAAGGGAGCGGAACAGACACACCACATGAACATCCTCCGCTGTGGTCAGCTCCATTCCGGGGATGGGAACAATACCATATTTCTTCGCCTGGGCAAAGAAGGCAGGACAGTTCCTCGCGGAATTGTGATCCGTCAGCGCCACAATGTTCAATCCGTTCAGCATAGCCATTCCTGCTATGTTGGCGGGTGTCATATCATCATCTCCGCAGGGGGAGAGACAGGAGTGGATATGGAGATCGTAGTAATACTTGTTCATGAGGAAAGGGAACCGATGGCCAGTGACAGCTCATATGCACCGAGGGAAGAATACAGAACCGTAATTCCCTTGCTGCACGCTGCCTCCAGGGCTTCATCGGTGAGTCGGACATCCTCACATAAGATCACCGCTGCTGCGTCGGCAAGACTTGCCACGGCAATCACGTTGATATTGTTCATAATGGTCAGCCACAGACATCCTTCCTCCACTCTGCTCATGGCGCGGCTGAGAAGGTCACCCACATATACACCCTCAAAATCCTCGGGAAGAGTCATTTCGGGGGCTGCGGGAGTCAGGACTGTTTTTTCCATCAGATCTTTAAGTTTCATTTGAACCTCCCAAATCGGAAGATTGGTTCGGTTTCAGGGGTTTCAGCTTATCAAGGAGGGCTTTGTCCTTGTGCTGCTCCAGATACTCGTGGAAAAGCATCCGCATGATCACGGTGCATTCGTCCGAGGGCGAGGGCAGCGAGTTCGTGGTCGAGCTTCCGTGCAAGATAAGCTCTGCTTCCACCAAGTTCGAGCAGCTGCCAGAGCTCGTGGGCCTTCGCGCGCTCGTGGC
>SVSU01000139.1 GCA_015064135.1 Oscillospiraceae bacterium | reverse complement strand
AACACGGAGGTGTTAGCGTGATAATACATACAGTGGTTTCGGGGGACAGCATTTTCTCCATCGCCGGACAGTACGGCGTCCCCGTTTCGAGAATCATCACCGACAATATGCTGACTACACCCGGCAGGCTCACCGTAGGGCAGGATCTTGTTATCCTTTTTCCCACAGAGACCTATACTGTTCGGGGAGGCGATACCCTTCAAGGCATTGCCGCGGCATACAACACAGATCTGCTTACTTTATACAGGAATAATCCTCAGCTTGACGGTACTTCGCAGATCTTTCCCGGTCAGGTGCTCAATATTTCCTATGAAGCCCCACCCCTCGGTGAGATCTCCACAAACGGATATGCCTACCCCTTCATTGACCGAACCGTTCTCCGCCGCACCCTCCCTTATCTCACCTATCTTTCCGTTTTCTCCTACGGCATCCGACCCGACGGAACTGTTTTTCCGCCCACCGGGGGAGATGAGGAGTTGATCTCCCTTGCCCGTGAATATGGTACAGTTCCCCTTCTTGTCCTCACCTCTCTGACGGAAAATGGCACTTTTTCAAGTGGGCTGGCGAGAGATGTGGTCGCCTCTCCCGATCTGTCGGAGCGTGTGATCGAGGATATTGCCCGTACTGTGGCTGAAAAGGGATACGGCGGCGTGGATGTGGACTTTGAATATGTTCCCGGTGAGAATGCAGGAGATTACGCTGATTTTGTGCGTCGGATCAATGATCGACTGGGGGATGAATACGAGGTTTTCGTGTCCCTCGCGCCGAAATACAGAGCAGATCAGGGTGGACTGCTGTACGGCGGTCACGACTACGGCGGTTTGGGGGCGGCGGCAGATCAAACACTGCTTATGACCTACGAATGGGGGTATACTTACGGGCCTCCTCTTGCCGTTTCCCCCGTCCCCGAGGTGCGCAGGGTGTTGGATTACGCTGTCACGGAGATCCCGAGGCAAACGATATTCTTAGGTGTTCCGAACTACGGCTACGATTGGGCGCTTCCCTATGTAAGAGGCGAGACAAAGGCAGAATCCCTGGGAAATACGGCGGCAGTGGAGCGTGCCCTTGAGAAGAACGCGGAGATCCGTTATGATGCGGATGCCGAGGCTCCGTTCTACACCTACTTTGATCGCCCCGAGACATTCCGCGATGCGGTGGAGCATATTGTGTGGTTTGAAGATGCAAAGAGTGCGGATGCAATGCTCAGGCTGGTTGGCGAATATGGCATAGATGGAATTGGTGTCTGGAATATCATGCGGTATTTTCCCTCACTCTGGCTTCTTGTAAACAGCCTTTATCGAATCAGAAAAAGATAGGTATATTTTCCCGATTCTGGTGATTTGATATAAATATCCCCCTTGAAACGGTATGGCATGAGCATCCGTTACAAGGGGGAACGTTTTTTACAGGTTCAAAAACACCAGTGCCAGCGCTCCGACACCAAGCCCTGCCCACTGTCTGGGGTAAAGCTCCTCGCGATACACTGCAAGGGAGTATATGGTTGTGAATATCAGTCCGCCTACTGCAATACCGGGAAAAATGATGCTCTCCGACATGGTGGAGTTGATGAGCAGAAGGATAAAGAGATTCAAGAATCCGCTGCTGATGCCTCCGAGAATGGGGAATACAAGGGAGACCTTGGAAATATCGCGAAGCCTGCACTTTTTTCCGCGGAGGTACATGATAAGGCTTACAAAAACCGAGATCAGCACGCCAAAGAACATGAACATATTCCCGTGCTGTGCGTCGAACAGCTTTTGCTGGTATTTCTGGGTAATGGAGCAGCCTGCATTGCCAACGAGCAGCATGAGGGAAAAGATTACCCACTTCAGCGATACCCTCTCTCCGTGGTGCGCCTTGTCTGGCTTAAAGCAGAGATACAGCGCCGCTACAATGAGAACCATGCCGATTATGGTGGTGACGGAAAGGGGAGTGTCCCAGAAAAAGAAGCCCCAGAATGCCACCGCTATTAAGGATAGCTGCTTCACAAAGGCGGTCAGCGATACGGAGCCGCACGCCAACGCCATGAAGAGCCCGAGAAACGCCATGGTGTAAAACACACCGTATATGAGGGAGTACACAAGAACCTTCGGGTCAAAGGAAAAGTCGGAGAGGTAAAGCACAAGCCAATACAAGGCGGCGCTGCTTGTGACAAGGATGTTGTATATCCCCGAAATATTTGCCCGATTCACATTTCGTCGGGTGAACGCAGCGCTTACGATATTGTTTAACGCCGAACCGATCATAGCACCGAGAAGAAACAAATACGGCAGCATAAAGACCTCTCCCTCATATTAAAAATTACCTTTGCATTATATCACAAAATAACGGAAGATTCAATCATTTTCCCGTCTTTTTTCAAAAATATATCGACAGTGATACTGATCGTCTTCCTCAAAAGAGAGAATATCCGTTCTTGCCTCGGCGGCAGAAAGGCAGACAAAGCTGCCGCTGAACAAGGAACAAAGAGGCTGATGATGGGCTGTCCAAAAACTACCGAGACACTTGACTTCGTAGGGGATGATGAGCTCCACCAAGGCCAAAAGTCCGGAAAGGCTCACGGGACCTCGAGCTTGTTTTTTGTCAATTTGCTGCTATACCGCATACAGTAGTACACCGAGGATAGCGGAAATAAGGATCAGGAGAATGGGAGACATTTTCTTTTTAGCAAGTCTCCGATAGCCTGTCATGGCTAATATAAGAAGTGCTGTTATAAAAGCGGCTCTCACATCAATCCCCGAGTTCGCGGAATAAATATTCGGAACCATCATGGTAATGCCTGCCGCGAGAATGATTCCTATAACACAAGCCGACAGCCCTGCCACAACAGCCTTAACGCCGCGGTATTCCATCACTTTTCCAAGAAGTGCAGTCAAGAGAATAATGAGCGCAAAGGCAGGAAGAACAACAGCAAGGGTTGCCACAGCCGCACCCATGATGCCTGCCTGACTGCTTCCCACATAGGTTGCCAGATTGACCATAATGGGGCCCGGGGTACTCTCGCTGACTGCGATCATGTATGTCAGAGCCTCATCATCGAGCCAGCCGTAGGACAGCACCACATCGCGGATCAGAGGAATGGCGCCGTATGCACCGCCGAAAGCAAAGCATCCGACCTTCAGGAAACCGAGAAAGAGGTGAAAAAGGATCATTTGCGCTCACCGTCCTTTCCGTGGGCGAGCTCTTCGGCGAGAAACACACAAAGACTGACTGCGGCGGCGATGAGCATAAGGCTGACGGTGGAAAATTTCAGCGAAAAAAACTCAATAGCAAGCATCACAACCGCGGAAACTGCAAGAATGGCAGATGAAAGCGGCGTTTTTTTCATTTTTCGCATCATGTTGACGGCCGCGGAAAAAATCAGAAGCCCAACGGCGATCTTTACTCCGCGGAGAGCATTGACTGCGACGGGAAACTGAAGAAAATTATCGAAAACCATGGAAATAAGATAAATGATCACGAAGGAGGGGAGCACCACACCGAAGGTTGCGGCAAGGGCGCCCCAAAGTCCTGCCTGTTTGTACCCCACAAAGGTGGAGCAGTTTATGGCGATGGGTCCGGGGGTGCTTTCTGCAATAACGGTGATATTCATCATCTCGTCGTGTGTGATCCATTTTTTTCTTTCCACACAGATGTTGTCAATAATTGAAAGCATTGCATATCCTCCGCCGAAGGTGAAGAGACCGATCTTGAAAAAGGTGAGGAAGAGGGTGAGTATGTTTTTTTGTAGGGGATTTTTCCTCGGGCGAGGGGGAGTGTCAGCTTTCTTTGGTATCATTGTTTTTCATTCCTTTTCGTCAACTCCCGATACATATGCTTCAGTTCGGTGATGCAAGAGCTCTCGGTCATCATATCTGTTCCTGTCTTCATCGGGAGGGTTTGTTTGGGATTATCATACCATAGTTTGAAATAAAAGTCAATTATTTGCGACAGTTTGGGGAGGTGCTGTCAAAACAATAAGGGGTCCGCATTGAGCGAACCCCTTAGAAGCAATTGATTTATCAAGCCTGAAGAAATTGTTTAGGCTTTTGGAAGACCGGAGATTATCGGTCCTGCGAAATTACTTCTTCTTCTTTGCGATAACGCCTGCTACAACTGCAACGACTGCAACAGCAGCTACGATAACAGCTGCGATGATACCTGTGGGAAGGCCTTCGTTTTCGCCTGTGGTGTCGGTATCGGGAGCAGTAGTTTCGGGAGCATCTGTTTCATCAGCAGCAGCGGATGTGCCGAGGACAACGAATTCAGCCAGAGCAGCAGCACCGTCGTCGTTGTTTACATAACGGAAGTAAGTGTATTCGGCAGCAGCCTCTTCCAGAGTGATGGTGTAGTAGTTTTCAGCGGATTCTGTGTACTCAACATACTCATATTCGCCGATGGTGAACAGAGTAGTCCATGCAATACCGTCGTTGGAAGCCTGGATGAGAGAACCGTTGAGAGCGTGTCTTCTGTCCTGAACGCCGTCGCCGTCATTGTCCTGAGTAGCAACCATGAAGCC
>SVSU01000138.1 GCA_015064135.1 Oscillospiraceae bacterium | reverse complement strand
GGTGTTGACCGTTACGAGTACCGCACCGATCTTTACCGTCGCCCAGAATGTGATGTACCACTGAGGCACATTCGTTGCCCAGATGGCAACATGGTCGCCCTGCTTGACCCCCATGGAGATGAGCGCCCTTGCAAAGGTGTCAACATCGTCGCGGAATTCGGGGTAGGTGCGTGTGTAGTCGCACTCCGTATAGCGGAACGCATACTGATCGGGGAATTCCTCGCACATACGGTCGAGAACCTGAGGGAAGGTCATGTCGATGATGGTCTCCTTGGGCCATACATACTGCCCGTCTCCTCTGTTGCTTGTCTGGAGACGGTCGCTCTGATTCTGGGTGCCCAGATATTGGGACATGAAGTTGACATAGTGGGGGAATACAATACCTGCCTCGGACAGCTCGGGAGCGTACTGCTTCAGCCATTCGAGGGAGATATATCCTTCGTAATTAAGGGAACGGAGAGCCTTCATATATTCCGCCATAGGGGGGAGATCACCCTCACCGACAAGGCGGTATTCAACCTTGCCGTCCTTCATGACGGAGTCCTTGATGTGGCAGTGCTTGATATAGGCGCCCAGATTGTTGATGGTCTGCTCGGGGCTTTCGTTGTTGAAGCGGTAGGGGTGGTTCCAGTCCCAGAGTGCACCCACGGCATCGCTTTCGATCTGTGCCAGAACATCGGCAAGGCGCTTCGTGTCGGAATAAACACCGTTTGTTTCAATGAGGAGCATAACGCCCGCTTCCTCCGCGATGGGTGCGAGGATCTTCATGGGCTCGATTACATTTTCGTCGGGAAAATCCGTGGTAATGCCTGCGGTCAGATCGCCGAGGACGCGGATATAGGGTGTTTCAAGGGCTTTTGCGAGGGCGATATACTCCTTCAGCTCCTCAATGGTCTCCTCGTGCTTATCCGCAAAACGGAGAGCACAGCCGGAGGAGAGACAGCAGATCTCCAGCTTCAGCCGCTTCAGGGTGGATCTGGTCTCCGCCAGATTTTCGGGACGGAAAGGGGAGGCATGAACGGAGAAAATGTCGCCGCCCAGACCCCTCATCTCAATGCCATGGAAGCCGAAGTCCTTTGCCATTGTATAAATGTCCGTCCAGGTGAAGTCGGGACAGCCTAATGTGGAGAAGGATAATTTCATAACACACCTCATTTGTAATAAATATATTGGAGGGAGAGGTTTTCGGAGCCTTTTCGGTGAATTAAATTCGGTGAATTTTAAATTCGGTGAATTTTAGATAAAAAAGGCTTTCATCTCCCGCAGAAACCTACGAGAGACGAAAGCCGAAACTTCCGTGGTACCACTCTCATTCGATACGTCTGAACGTACCCTCATCAGGCACAGCATGATGCCTTGCCCCTGTAACGGTGGGCTTCCGTCCATGTCTACTTTCCGTCTGTCACAGAATCAAGCCGCGCTTTATCTGCTTCCGCGATTTCGGATGGCTGCTCCGGGGTGAGTCAGACCGATGAACCCTGATGTCTCACACCTGCCGACACCTCTCTGGATGGGTATTTTCTGTCATATTCCCCGTCATTGCTTTTATTTATGTTTAGAATTATATCATACTCCAAGACATCCTGTCAATAGGCTATCTTGAACAATATTCGCCGATTTTGGTGAGGGTTTTGGTGCATTATCACCATTTCCCCGAAAACAATGCTGCTGACGATTCTCCGCTTGATTTGATTCCGAGCGCCGTCTGGCGATAACTCAAGGGGCTGGTTCCCGTGAATTTTTTGAAATTTCTGTAGAAATAACTGGTATTGTTAAATCCGGTGATCTGGGCAATGTCATTGATGGGAAGATCGGTCTTTTCGAGATAAGAACGGGCAATTCCGATGCGTTTTTTCAGGATATACTCGATAGGACGCATACCGATGTGCTGTTTGAACAGACGGCACAGATACTGCTCGGAAAGTCCGCCTGCCGCGTCACACAGCATTTCAAGGGATATCTCTTCGCTGTAATGCTCGTTGATGAATTCAATAATGCGATTGATGACCCGATTGCTTTTTTCCGTTACCTCGGGAATTTCTGCGATCTGACGGTTGTATTCGATGAGGAAGCCGTAAAGCTCGGCGGATGCCTTCATGTTTCCGTAGACCGAATCCATGGTCAGGGAATTGTAGATCCCTTTGAAGATCAGATCCAGTTTTTCGGGATGCTTGTAGGATGTAAGAAGAAAACGCTGTCCGAGGAAGAGCTGCTCACCCATTTCTGCAATCCCAAAATCGAAGCTGACCCAGTTTACGGTCCAGACATTTCCTTTCGGACGATAAAGATATTCAACATCCTTGTTCAGAAAAACGCCTGTCTTTTCCGGTATTTCGTATGTCGTGCCGTCTACCGTAATCAGTCCGATGCCTTTTGTTGAATATAAAATTTGAGGATAAAGCGCAGACGGCCTTGCCAAAGATTCCTGATTGCATCCGATTCCGATTCCTCTGACAAATACAGGAAGGTTTGCTTCATCTTTAATCTCCGGATAATTTACAAGGAACATTTTCAACTCCACTATGTCTGTATGTAATGTAAAACGATTTGAATTTGGACTGAATTGCGTATACTGCAAAATAAAATGCACCAAAACCATTTCCCCGAACAATGTGAACCCGAGCATTTTTTCTGCGGCTGTGGAATATATTTCGAGGAAGTGAATCGAATTGTCTGGGATAACTATATAACAACAATAAGAACGGAATTGTAAGTTTTTGTAACAAATTTGTGACACAGGATGAAGTTTGTAGTCTTGAACAATATTCGTCTCTGCCGACAGTTTTTTGCTGTGCAATACAACAACGTATTAAAGCGAAAAAGTGCTAAAACCTTATCCTTTTCCCTCAGGTAAGTTTTCACCGGGAATGATTTGCGGCAATTTTCTTTAGAACAAACACATCGGATAGAAAACTGCGAATTATATCGAAGTATATATGGATGCGCTGAATGAAAGAAAAAAACGAAATTCAATGCGTGAGGGCAGGAGGGTAAAATGTAACAATTTTGTGAACAAATCGATGATATATTAAAATTGTTCAACAAAATCAAAATTGTTCATTGACACTGCGGCCAAGATTTTATAAAATGATGATGCAAGCAATTTTTTGCGTGTTTTCAAGACCGTTTCGGACAGGTTTTTGCGTTGTTCCACTGCCAAAAACGGTTCGGTGAGTGTTTTTGAAAACAAAATTTCAATATTATTTTCGGAGGAAGTTATGAAGAAGACACTTTCTATCATTCTCTCTGCTCTGATGCTTGTTGGCACAGCCACAATGGTATCTGCATGGGAGCAGAACAAGGACTATGTAGTTATTGAAGACATTGATCCCGATAACTATGTAGCGTACGGCGACTCCTACCCCGCATCCACAGACTGGGATTGGCCCGCATGCACAAGCGGTACTCTCCTGAAGGGTAAAGTTATCGCAGGCTGCGATGATCAGAGAAACCACTGCTGGAGAAACAACGAAACCGGTAATGCATCCGCTGCATTTGACGGTGACACAGCAACTCTCTTTGACCCCTATGAAGCAAGCGAGAATTCCTGGGCAGGCGTTATTCTTGACCAGGCATACGAGCTCACCGAAGTTCGTGTTATGGTTCGCGGCAAGTATCTTGAAAGAATGAACGGCGCTGCTATTCAGGGCTCCAACGACGGCAAGAACTGGGTAACCGTTATTTACTTCGGTCAGAACGCTGATGCTGAGGACTTCCACATCATCACTCCCGCACCCATTACCGACAGCGCATATGTGAATGCAGGCTACACCGATTACAGCACATACTGGGTAGGCTCCGGCTCTTACCAGATGTACAGATATGTAAACCTGGCAAAGAATCACGGTGAGGCTCTTGAACTTGAGCTTTACGGTAATCCCGCACCTGCTACAACAGTAACAAAGGAACTGGTTGCAGCTACTACATACACAGCAGCAAACTTCTACAACGGTGTTGTTGAAGCAACAGAGATCGCATCCTCTTCCGATAACGGCACTATCGTTGGTACCGTTATCGGTGCAGGCGGATGCTACAAGAACAACAACCCCTACGAAAACGCATGGGACGGCAAGGCAGATACATATTATGACCCTGCTTCCGCAAGCCTCAACTGCTGGACCGGTATCAAGGTTGATTCTCCCGTAGTTGTTAAGGAAGTAAAGATTCTTCCCAGAGCTGACAGACCTGACCGTACAAACGGCGCTTATGTTCAGGGCTCCAACGACGGTAAGCTTTGGACAACACTCGCTTCCTACTCCGTTTCCGACTGCCTCTCTGCTCAGGACTGGATCGTAAAGCCCGCAGCAGTTGAAAAGGCATTCACAATGTTCAGATATGTAAACAGTGTTTCTCACGGTGACGTTGCAGAAGTTGCTCTGATCGGTGAGGTTAAGGCTCCCACAGCAGCAGCTCCCGAGACAGCAGCTCCCGAAACAGCAGCTCCCGAGACAGCAGCTCCTGAAACAGCAGCTCCCGAAACAGCAGCTCCCGAAACAGCAGCTCCCGAAACAGCAGCTCCTGAAACAGCAGCTCCCGAAACAGCAGCTCCTGA
>SVSU01000137.1 GCA_015064135.1 Oscillospiraceae bacterium | reverse complement strand
GGTGTGGGTGCCGTGGAGCTGCTTGTGAGTGGGCTCATCAAGAGAGAGGAAACAAAGTTTGAGAGGAGAAACAAGAATGAACAACAGTGAAAGAGAGATCGTTGAAACGAATAAGAAAGAGGATAATATTATGACGAAGGTAAACTGGCGTCAGAAGCTGAGCTCCCGTAAGCTCTGGGCGGCGGTGCTCGCGGCGGTGTTTGCGGTGGTGACAGCATCCTTTGGCGATTCGCTGTCCGCAGAAACAGTGGATGTTCTCAAAACAGGCATCTACGGGCTGATTGCCTACATCTTCGGTGAAGGTGTAGTGGATGCGGCACGGGCGATAACAAAGTAAAGGCATAACAAAAGCGGCTTGTCCTCAAATGAAGATAAGCCGCGCTTTTTATGTTTATATTTGCTCACATTCCCAGCACTTCACCCACGGGCTCGCGAATACAGAGCGTTGCCTGTCCGTCAAGGGGAGTGGGGTCACGATTGATAAGGATGAGATTCTCTCCTCTGAAATACTGCACATACCCTGCCGCCGGATATACCGTAAGCGAAGTTCCTGCCACGATAAGTGTATCCGCACTTTCGATATGGCGGATGGCTTCCTTCACCGTATTCGTGTCGAGGGCTTCCTCATACAGCACCACATCGGGCTTTATCACATCACCGCAGGTGCAGGTGGGCACACCGTCTGCTGAAAAAATCACATCCGCATCATAAAACTTCCTGCATCTGTAACAGTAATTCCGTCTGACGGACCCGTGAAGCTCAAGAACACAGCGACTGCCTGCCATCTGGTGAAGCCCGTCGATATTCTGAGTAATCACCGCCTTGATGACACCTCTCCTCTCCCATTCCGCAAGGGAAAGATGGGCAGGATTGGGCTTTGCACGGAGGCAGTTCATTTTCTCTTTATAGAAGCGAAAAAACTCCGCGGTATGGTTCACGAAATATGTATGCGACAGCATTTCCTCGGGAGAAACGCTGAATTTCTGATTATACAGCCCGTCCTTTGAGCGAAAATCGGGAATTCCGCTTTCGGTTGATACCCCGGCGCCGCCGAAAAACACGGCATACCGTGAGGTTTCAAGAATCTCCCCAACTCTGCTGTCCATACACACGCTCCTTCAGCAAATTATTCTCTCCTCGGGTACGCTTCACAAAAATCAGCCGAAAAGCCGTTCGTAAATATCGGACATTTCGCCTCTCGAGATGATATACCAACTGTTTGCGTAATTTCCGGCACCTGCCACGCGGTCGATCATTTCTTCTCGCTGCTCTGCGGTCAGGTTCAGCTGTACATCGCCCTTTTCGGGGATCTTTCTGATCATTTCCTCCACATCTGCTCCCACATATGCCGCCAGTTCTTCGATTTTTGCTCTTCCTTCACTGCGGAGCATATTATAACGCAGGAATGCACCCTCAAAAGCAGCGCAGGCTCTTCCGTGGGGAATGCCGTAAGTGAGGGTCACGCTGTAACCGAGGGGATGGGGGAAGCCGGTTCCCGTATAGTCGATGGCAATTCCCGCCGCAGTGGAGGCGTACATCAGTCTCTCACGCTGCTTCGCGGTAAATCCGCCCTCATCACAGTCACCGTCTGCATCCGCATTGCGGAAGATCACATCCCATACTTCCTTCGCTGCGAACAATGCAGCCTCCATGGATGCCTCGCAGGATTTCGGGGAAAGATAGGACTCGATGGCATGAGCCAGGGCGTCAAGAGCAGTGCTGACTGTATACTCTCTTGAAAGGGTATGAGTATAACGAGGATCCACGAATGCAATGTTGGGGTATGCATTGGGACTCTTGTATGTCTTCTTCTGCGATCCGTTTGAGATGGTAAGAACGGAATAATAGTTTGTCTCGCTTCCCGTACCTGCCGTTGTTGGGACGGCACAAAGAGGAAGATCGGTGACAGGATGCTTTGCAGGATCATAAATATCCATTACATCCGCCTCGGGATTTGCCGCATAGGCAGCAATGGCTTTCGCCGCATCAATGGCAGAACCGCCGCCGATGGCAACAACAAAATCACATCCGTTTTCTCTGCACTCCCGACCTGCCTCATGGCACATCTCGGCAGGGGGATTCTCTGTGACACGGTTCATTCTCACATAGGGTATTCCGTATTTTCCGAGAACAGCATTCACATCGTTCATAGCTCCGCAGGCATCGGCAGAACGTTTTCCTGTTACCACATACGCCTTTTTCCCAAGCGCTGCGATTCGTTCTCCGTTGTTCACAAGGCACTCCTCTCCCGTTATGATGCATACGGGCTTGTGGGTACTGAAATCCATACAGTGAACCTCCTTTTTATTCAATCTTTATTTGTGTTTTTCACGGGAACACATTTCCCTTTTTTCAATCCTTAGTATAGTACCATATTTGACACATGCTTTTCAAGGGATAATCCGTAGAGATTTGAAATTGTTTATATCAACGATTTGTGAGATTTGATAGTTTTCGGCGTTTTGACAGAAAAAAGGGGATGGTTTTCCTCTCCCATCACCCTTTTTTGGTTAAAATATTATATTACGGTTTCCGTCCGGCACAATATCGGGGAGCAGGGTACGGGAAACATAATCCCTCATCTCCGCATTTGTGGAAAGGCTGTAAACGCCGTCTATAATGTTCTGTCTCTCCTCCTCGGGAAGCAGAAAGAATCGGTTGTATGCCTCCGTGTTGCCGAGGAGTGCCATTCCGAAGCCGGACGGAAGATCGCCGAGGACGGATCGCTCGGGTTTTGGTATTCTCATGGGTGTTCCCTCCTTTTGTCAGCTGTATTTCAAGTATGCCCTCAAAAATCGGTTTTATCCGAGGAAAATCAAGGCATGACGGCGTCGAACCCCTTGACAAAACACACTTCAAAATGATATAATTCAAACAAAAACATCGGAGGAAATCATCATGTTCATCCCCTTCTCATCGGAATCCATTCGTTACACCGGCCGCTTTGCCGAGGATTGCACCAACATAAACGACACCCCCACCATGACCGCCACTGCCCCGGGCTCCTATTTTGAGCTGGCTTTTCGCGGAGATATGTGTGTGCTCCGCTTCAACATCGATTTCAACACAACTCCCCTGCCCCATCTGTGGATTGAAGTAGACGGCGGCGCCAAAGTGGAGGTTCCTCTCGACCGCTTCATCAGACTTCAGGCAGGGGAAGGCGAACACACGGTAAAGGTCACATTCAAGGGTGTGCGCGAGATACACCACCGCTGGTATCACCCCCTTTCGGGAAAGGTCAGCTTTGAAGGATATGATGCCGACGCCCCCGGATCTCTCCCCGAGGATAACCGCAAAACCATTGAACTTGTAGGCGACTCCATTACGGAGGGTGTGCTCATCGACGAGGACTACCGTTACTTTGAAGAGGATCAAAAGAATCGTCAGTACCAGGACGATGCAACCGCGACTTATGCATATCTTACCGCCGAAGCGCTGAATCTCCGTCCTCTCAACATGGGATACGGAGCAGTGGGTGTCACTCGCAGCGGATGCGGTGCTGTCCCCAAGGCGGCGGAGGCATACCCCTTCTGCTTTGACGGCGCGCCCGTTACCTACGATCATCCCGACTATATTCTCATCAACCACGGCGCAAACGACAGAAGAGGTTCCGAGGAAAACTACATCAGAGAATACAAAGGTCTCCTTGATGTGGTGAGAAGCGCCCACCCTACCTCAAAGATCATCTGCCTCTCCGCTTTCCTCGGTGTTTTCCCCACTGCCCTTAAGGAGCTGATAAACACTTACAACAGGGAGCACAACGACAATATTCTGTTCATTGATGCAACCCTTTGGGTACCTCCCCAGCCCCTCCATCCCGCAAGAGACGGACACAGAATCATTGCAGACAAGCTGACAGCAATACTGAAGAAGGAACTATCTCTGTAACAAATAATCTCCCCATCAAACCTCACGTTCCGCAGTGTTTGATGGGGAGTTTTCTTTCCCACACCCATTTCTCGGAATTTTCAAAAAAAGGATTGACAAAATGAGGGAAAGATAGTATAATAGAAAAGTATCTGCAGGGTTATCGAAGCGGTCATAACGAGGCGGTCTTGAAAACCGTTTGGGGGCAACCCCACGTGAGTTCGAATCTCACACCCTGCGTCACTCCCACGGAGTTTTCCGAGGGAGTTTTTCTTTTGCCGAGCTTTTTTTCAAAAATGCAGTACCGCCCTCCTGCCTTATTCTTTATACGCCATACGACAAAACGCCCGAATCGTCCTGTGCCGGATGATTCGGGCGTCATTTTAGTTTTACTTAACCCGAGAAATTACTTTCTCTTTCTTGCGATCATGTAGCCTGCAGCGGAAACAACTGCAACTGCTGCTGCGATGATGCCTGCGTCGAATGTTTCGGGTGCAACATCCTCTGCTGCGTCAGCCTCGGGAGCTGCTGTCTCGGGAGCTGCTGTCTCTTCTACAACTTCTGTCTCAGGAGCAGCTGTTTCGGGAGCCTCTGTTTCGGGAGCTGCTGTCTCGGGAGCTGCTGTCTCGGGAGCTGCTGTCTCGGGAGCTGCTGTCTCGGGAGCTGCTGTCTCGGGAGCTGCTGTCTCGGGAGCT
>SVSU01000136.1 GCA_015064135.1 Oscillospiraceae bacterium | reverse complement strand
GAAGAGCATTCCCCCCATGAACGAAATGTTCGATATGGCAGGTATGCAGCTCCCGAAGTATCTGGGTGAGACAAAGACCGACGTGAAGGCGCCCGAGGCACTTCCCGATGCTGCACCCGAGGCACTTCCCGAAGGTGCTGATCCTACTGTGATCGAATAAGGCAAAAATACCCAAAGTGAATCATATATCAATGTGAATACTGCCCCCTGTGTGAGTCAAATCATACAGGGGGTGAGGTCGTGAATCGGTTCATGCTCACTACTTTTTTGAATGCAGGTGGGGCATGGAAGGTTTAAAGTCGAAAGTTGAGCAGATCAGCGTGTTTCTGGCAGGCGGCGTGATATACAGCATGATCGAGATCCTTTGGAGAGGGTTCACCCATTGGACCATGACGGTGGTGGGCGGAGTTTGCTTTCTTCTGCTATATCGGCTGAACAAGGGGATGGGCGGCAAACCCCTGTGGCTCCGCTGTCTCCTCGGAGCAGGGCTCATAACCGCTGTGGAGTTTGCCGCAGGAGTTGTGGTGAACCTGATTTTCCGCCTTGATGTGTGGGATTATTCGGGTATGCCCTTCAACATTCTCGGACAGGTGTGCCCTGCATTTGCCTTTATGTGGCTTCTGCTGTGCGTCCCTGCCTTCCTGCTTTGCAGACTGATAGGGAGATTCTTTGCAGGCATTGAAACGGAGTCGGCAGAGTCGGAGGAGCATCGTGAGTCCGCCTGAGCCGTCATTTGGATTTGGAGGTCGTTTTGACAAAGAAAAGAAAGACAAAAAGCAAAAGAAAACGTGAGGAGCTCGCAGGTGAGATCATCTTCGTCATCATCGTCCTTGTCCTCGCCGTCCATTATCTTGGTGACATGGGCGGTTTCAGAGGAAACTTCGGTAAACTGTCGGACATCCGCGACCTCGGCGACGGTGCGGCGTATTTCCATTTCATCGATGTGGGCCAGGGGGATTCTGCGCTCATTACAACGGACGGCGGCGCCGTGGTCATTGACGTGGGCAGCGTTTCCGAGGGCGAGCGCGTTGCCGAGTACATAAACACCTATACGCAGAGTGTTGACTACCTCATCCTCACCCATCCCCACGAGGACCATATGGGCTCGGCGGATAAGATTCTCAAATACACGGACGTGAAGAATGTCATCATGCCTGCCGCCGCCTCCGATGCCGCCTTCTTCAGCCGCTTTCTTGAGATGGTGGAGAAGAAGGAGGTCAATGTCATCGAAGCGGTGCCCGGGGATGTGTACACAGTGGGGGAGCTGACCCTCACCATTCTTGCTCCCCTTGAGAGGGAATACGACAATGTAAACAATTACAGCGTCGTCACCCGAGTGGAGGTGGGCGATACATCCGCACTGTTTACGGGAGATGCGGAAGCTGAGGTGGAGGATGCTCTCCTTGCGGCATACGGCGGGGAGCTGGACTGCGATCTCCTCAAGGCAGGGCACCACGGCTCGGGCACCTCAAGCACATGGGATTTTCTTCTGGCGACAGCCCCCACGGCAGCGGTGATCTCCTGCGGCCGCGGCAACAGCTACGGGCATCCCCACGGGGAAGTTCTTGCCGATCTTGAAGAACTTGGCGTGGAAGTGTTCCGCACAGACCTCTCGGGAGACCTGATTTTCGTCAGCGACGGCAGCGGCGTGTCTCTGTATGAATAAAAAGCAATACAATAAGAAAAAGATACTCAACACGGGCAGATGTGTGAGTATCTTTTTTTATGTGGTTTTGCTTCCTTTGGTGCAGACCTATGTGCCGTTTTGATTATCTGATTTTGTATTTGAGGCGCAGGTTGTCTGCAATCATGGCGATAAACTCGCTGTTTGTGGGCTTTCCTCTGCTGTTCTGGATGGTGTAGCCGAAGTAAGCGTTCAGGGTGTCAAGATCCCCTCTGTCCCATGCAACCTCAATGGCATGGCGGATGGCGCGTTCCACCCTTGAGGTGGTGGTCTGGTATTTCTTCGCCACGGACGGGTACAGCACCTTTGTGACAGAGTTGATGATCTCGCTGTCGCTGATGGTCATCATGATGGCGGTGCGAAGGTACTGGTAACCCTTGATATGTGCAGGAACGCCGATCTGGTGGATGATCTTTGTCACCTGTGTCTCCATGTCCACGGGAAGGGCGGAGGTACCGTTTTCGTAAATGTCACGGTCCCCTCTTCTCTGCGCCGAGGGGGACTGGGTGCGGTTTTTCATGATGGTCTCGATTCCCTCTGCCAGTGCGGCGCAGTCCACGGGTTTGCCGAGACAGAGGAGTGCTCCGGCACGATTGGCGTCCATGTATACGGTGGGGGTCATCATCTGGGACAGAATGATGCAAGCCGCCCCGTTTTCCGCTTCCGTACACTTCCTCGTCAGCTCCAATCCGTCCGTTCCGCTGAGCCAGAGGTCGGCGATCACAATGTCATATCCGCCCCTCTGTACCATTCTCAGGGCATCGTCTCCGCTTTTTGCTTCATCAACAGCCCATCCCCGGCGCACAAGGGCTTCCTTGATGCTCTTTCTGTTTTCTCCGTTTTCGTCCGCTGCAAGAATCCTTATTTCCCGATCCATTTCTTTCTCCCATGCCTTTCTTTGTTTGATAACTTATCTTTTTTAATTGTTTTCTTTTGTTTTTCTGTCCGTTCAACTATCCATATTTTACCATATTTGGTAAAAATTTGCAATAGAATCAACGAAGAAAAAATCAACAAAAATCAAGGGGAGGGGCGGTGCCGATTTGCCATAAATTACCAAAACCACATTGGCGATTCGGGGGAAAATACAGGGGAACGGCAAAAAACGGGAGGAACTTACAGGATAAGCATTTTCGGATGCCGAATGAAATGGGAGGGGGATGCGCTGTCGAAAAAAACGGGGAGCGAATAAGTTGGCTTCGGAAATGGAGAATGCCGTCTCACATGAAAAGGGGAAGGTGAAAAGGGGAGGAGGGGTACGCTTTTTTGAAGCGGATGCATATAATAATGAATGGAATGCGGAGGAAGGATGAAGAAAAAATGTTTTTTTCTGTAAAAAATTGTTTTTTCATGTTGACAGAACCCGTTCTTTGTTGTATAATGAGTATGTAAAATTATAATTGTCTGAAAATTACTCAGGAGGTAATTATCTTATGAAGAATTCCATCAAAAGAACAGCTGCGGCATTCGGTGCTGCTTTGATGCTTACATCCGCGCTGGCTGCAGGTGCATCTGCTGCTCTTCCTGTAATCGTAAAAGAAAAGAAGGCTCCCGCTGTATGCGAGGTCTGCAAGGCTGCGGCTGAGCATACCGTTGTGTGCGGCGCCAAGTATTACACAGCAACTGAGGCTGACCTGACAAAGTTCTTTGATGCAAACTCCTATTCCTATTTTATGGAGGTAGGTGACATCAAGGTTGTTGCTCCCGGCGTTGTGTTCTACACATCCGATGCATCCGTTGTATCCGTTGACTCCGTAAAGGGTGCGCTGACCGCAAAGGCTGCAGGAACCGCTTCCGTTTACGCATACACAGAGGCAGGTGTACCCTTCCTCAAGCTGAATATCACCGTAAGAAAGCCCGTTGTTCGCTGCGATAAGCTCAACATCTGCGCTAACAAGTGGTATCTGAACGCAATCGGCGCAAAGACCGATTTCAAGGTAGACTGCCCCACAAAGTATACCGACATTGTTTACGATATCGTATACGGTAAGGATCTGGCTGAGATCTGCGACGGCAAGCTGGTGGCAAAGGGCTACGGTCCCGTTGTTGTTCGTGCATACAGCAAGAAGTACCCCACCGTTTACGGCGATACATTCGTATATGTAGGCAAGTATGACGCTCCCGTTTACGACGGTTACTGGCATACATCCGGCAAGGACGTTCTCATCAATAAGCTCCCCACAAAGACATGGAACAAGGACACCTGCACACTGAACGGCTGGATCAAGACCGATGACGGCATCATGCTTCCCGTTATCAAGTACACAGAGGCAGCAACCAAAAAGGCTGAAGGCGGCAAGAAGGACGCTGTTCTCGCAACAGGCACTCTCGTATCTCTCGAGGACATTTTCGCTGAGATCTACGGCGACTATCTGAGGAATCCCGTAAAGCCCACCTGCAAGCCCGGCGTAACTCCTGCTGTAAAGCCCGAGCACAACGGCACACTGAGACCTGTTACAAAGCCTGTTACAAAGCCCGGCTGCGGCACAGATGTAAGACCCAACTTCAAGCCCGATTTTGATTTCAAGCCCGGTTTCGACACTGATCTGAAGCCCGATTTCAAGCCCGAGACAGATACAAAGCCCGAGTGTGACTGCAAGCACGAGTGCGGATGCAAGCCTGTTGTAAAGCCCCAGGTAAAGCCCCAGACAAAGCCTCAGGCTTCCTCCAAGAACGATCATGCATCAGATGTTGCTTCCGTTCTTGAATATCTGTCCAAGTATTTTGCTGAAAAGAACTAAATAAACAAAAAGGATATGGCGTTTGCTATATCCTTTTTATGTTGAAGGTGAACTCTCCTTCCGCGGTGAGAAACAGACTGATCCATAGTTTTTTCATACTTACCTCCCTTTGCCGTTCCCTGACAGGTCTGAAATTGATTTTTGAACGGATCACGCGTTGTTCCGTGCAAGTCAGCGGCACGGTTC